>CALKXO010000217.1 GCA_938003615.1 uncultured Pirellulaceae bacterium
GGCTCGGGCGGCGACTCCAATTCAAGTAACGTCTGGCGGGTGTGAGCCGGAGCACTGATGCTCCATGCCGACGAAACGTACATGGGCGTGTTGTGAAAATCTAAAATTGCCGTCGGCCGTTTCTTCAATACGCTCTCAAGATACAGCGTCGAAGGTGTCGTGATCACTGCGTCGACATTGTCAATCACACTTAACAAAGACGGCTTTTTCCCTTTGGCTGGCGTCGGGAGACCAATTTCTTCATCGAGCCCCGACGTTAATCGCCAGACCACTTCAACATCGCGCCCGTTGATAACCGTGTTGGCGTCGATGATTCGTTTTAAATGCGTCAACGATTCAATAACTGTCTCACGTTGATCGTCATCAAATGCAGGGGTGTTGGCGGTGGCGATCAGCAACCTGAACGGCCCCTCACGCTGCACTTTCGGTGGTTGCTCCGCCAGCACCGCATCGAGTCGCGGTAGCCCTACGGACTCGCAGCGCCCAAGATTCCCCCACGACTCAACCGCTCTGACTTGGCTCCTACCAATACAAGCCAGCTTGTGACCGAAGAGCGGCTGGAACAGACTTCCCTCGGGCAATTCAGGATGTTCCCACGTGTTGCGGTATTCCAAAATGCCGTCCGAAAGAATCAGAACGGGAAGCTGCGGATACTCCTCTTGCAGCCGCCTGAGAATCGAAAGCTCTTCCCACGAGTAATGCATGTGCGTGATAACGATCGCAGCATCATCCGGTGGTATCCAATTCGGTGTGTATCCCGAGACCACTTCCCAAGGAATCGGCAACTGATCCAGCCACGGTTTATAAATGGGACTTTCGTCTGCGAAGTGGCACAAAATGTAAGCGCGATCAACTTTGGCAGCTTGTTCAGAACAATTAGCTGCCTCGGCTTCGTCAACTTGGCCAGCCTGCTCAGACGTGTCCTTGAGCGTGTCTTCGTCGGCCGCCGGTGCATCGGCTGGCGGCTGGCCCTGATTGACTGGTTCGTTGCTCATAAAGTTGAATCGTCCCGAAGAATCACTTGGCCTCGGTGGCCTGTTATCGAAGAGAATACGGCTGTGATCATTTTAACTCAACCTCGACGCAGCCGCTGATCGCTGAAGATCCTTCTATCATTGCCGAAATCGCCAACGTTGGCCACATGAACCCGCAATTTTTCAGGCCAAACGCATCTTACGGCGATCAACGTTGCAGGCAATCTGCGGAAAAAATCCTGTGGTGTGCTTTTGGCATCCGTTTTGCACCAGCAAATCCTCAGTTGGCTGCGTTCAAGCCGCACGGAAGTGCAAGCGTCGAATGGGCCACGCCGGACTTCCGGATAACGAACGAAACGAACAATTGTGAAAGGGCCAGAAATGACTCGACCAATCTCCCGCATCATTGCTTTGACGACCTGCCTGCTAATGGGCATCATCGCCGCTCAAGCGCTTGCTGATGACTATAATCACATCAACTCGCTGGCGCGACGAATCCACTCCAAAGCCAAAGTACTGCTCAACGAGACAAAGCACTATCGTTCGACTCCCAGTTATGTCCACATGGTGCGCGACGTGGCTGAATTGGACCAACTGGCATGTCATCTACGTGACGTCGCAAAAAACGAGGGCGACTTAGACCACCTTGCTTCCGATATCGCTGAAATGGATGTCCTTTTCCACCATATCGAAGAACTGTTCGACACGACTGAATTGTGTGCTCGAACATACGGACGCGGCTTCATCAAAGGCCACACCGCTCACGTAAAAAGACTGCTCGATAGCATCGAAGACTCGATTCATCACATCGGCGAAGACATCGCGCACCTGCGAGCCACGACACCGCTGTGTGCTCAACCTGCCATCGTTGCAAACCCGTACAACCGATATAGCAGTCGGCCCATCGTGACCCGAGTCGAGACTTACGCATTACCCAACCATTCGGTTTACAGAACACCAAGGTACGGAACATCAAGCTACCGCCTACCCTACAACGGAAGTAGCCGCGGAAGCCAGCTGCACCATGCTCATCGCTCACATACAGATCGTGATCGCTACCATCACCAATCGTACCTCAATGGCGGACAGACTTCGGGATTCTCGATTGGCGGCGGTAGCTCAAGAATCACCTTCCGATTCTAAAACGACGCTCGGTGGAAAATTGTTCCACTCAAAAAAACTCCCGCCCACGGCTCCCAACTCCCAACTCCCAACGGCTTCGTCTTGCTCTGGCAAGGCGGAGTCTTTTTGCTGCCGCTGCCAGCAAGCAACCTGCTGGTGAGACACGACACGGCTGAAGGAGGGGGGCCTACCGCTTGCCAGAACCTCCTATCTTGACCAGTCGGCAATCACGCTTCTCTCCGGTGCGGTGGAAACGATTTTTCTTGATTTTATGCCAAGTTTGAAAGATAGAGTTGCGAGTCTTGTACCGATAAATTCGAAATCAAGATCGGGAACTTGCCGAGCCGCCGTTGTGCTCTGCTGTGTATATAAGTTGCCTGATTCGAATTGATGCATTTGTCAAAAAAGAACTAGTGGCGAACGTCAGACGACTTCGCCATTAGAACACTTCGTTACCGGAGCTATCACTATGTTGAAACCTGTCTCGGCAATCGCTGCCACTGTGGCCATGATCGCAACCATCTCGCTTGCCAGCATCACCTTCGCCCAATGTGGTTCCTGTGGAACTGGTGACGTCGCATTCGGCTATCCCGGTGGAAGTTGCTCAACCTGTTCAACAGGTCAAGGGTTCGCCGGTCGCGCCGGTCACCAGCACGGTGAGTACCTCAAAGCCAAACTTGAGCACGCCAAACAAATCAACGCCAAGGTCTCCGCCCGTAATCAGGCTTGGCCGAAGCCATTCACTTGTGCCGATCGCCAGATTTACACAGCAATGTGGGCTCCAATGGTCAAAGCTGGTTTTGCTGATCAAACCACGATCACTGCCGTTCACTTCGAAGAAGGCAAGCTGACGCGATACGGCAAGCAACAGATTGCTGGCATCATGAGAAACATGCCTCAGAATCACAAAGTTGTCTACGTGCAACGTGACGGCGACCAAGCCACAACTCAAGAACGCTACAACCAAGTTCAAGAAGTTGTTTCCATGTTCTACGGACAGGCTGGCCGAGTTGCACTTACCGATCGCAACCCAATCAACCAGACTGGCACGAGAGCTGCGAAAACGACTGAAAACTACTACAACGCTATCGCACCTCCAATTATTCCGGTTGCCGACGGAACTTCAACAGTCGGTTCAAGCGTATCCAACTAACGTTTCGCCAACATGGGGCAAACGCAGAAATCAAAAGGGCGCTTCCGTTGGAAGGGCTCTTTTTTCGATACTACTCTCCGAAATACGTAAACCCTTGTAGTGATTTACGGAACAGCGTCACCATCTGCTGCCGTGCCTCGACGGAGATCATCTTCTTGCGAACCGCTTCTTCGGCCATCGATCGGAATCGAGCCAACAACGCCTGCGGTTCGTATTCAACGTAGCTCAGCACGTCCGCGATCGTATCGCCCGGCACCTCTTCCACGAACTCGACCGAACCATCGCCAGCCACCCGGATGCTGGCCACATTGTTGTCGCCAAACAGGTTGTGCAAATCCCCTAGCGTTTCCTGATACGCGCCTACCAAAAACACGCCCAAGTAATAGGGCTCGTCCTTGCGAATCGGATGCAGGTCAAGCGTCCGGACCACCTCGCCGTCCGGGCTGGAGAACCGGTCCAGCTTCCCGTCACAATCGCAAGTCAAATCCGCGATGATCGATTTGCGAGTCGGTTTTTCTTGTAATCGGTGCAGCGGCATCACGGGAAACACTTGCTCGATCGCCCAAGCATCGGGCAACGATTGGAACACGCTGAAATTTCCGTAGTAAATATCCGACAGGCTGTGGCTGAGCGATTCCAGTTCTGCCGGCACCCGCCGCAACTGCGGCAGCATCAAATTAATTCGGTTCACGATCGCCAAGTAAAGGTTCTCGCCAAGCGCCCTCTCCCGCAGAGTGATTGTCCCCGAACGAAACGAATCGCGCAGTTGATCCCGGTAGTAGATCGCGTCGTTGTAGTTCTCCTGCAAGCGTGGCAGCTGAATTTTTTCCAGCGTCGAAAACAAATGGACCACACCCTCGCAGCTTCCCTCGGGCAGTGTTTCGGGAACCGGCTCGGGATCGAAATTGGTCACCGCCAAAACATTGAACATCAGCACCGACATTGGCGCCACGGTCCAGCGTCCCGATTCGGTCACGATTGTCGGATGAGCCACGTTTTTGGCGTCCATCGAATTCATAATCGTTTCGACCACATCGAAACAATACTCGTCTAAATCGTAGTTGCGACTGTGCGACTCGGTGCTGGCAGTACCGGTGTAGTCGACCGCCAAACCGCCGCCCAAATCTAAATACCCCATCGGTGCGCCATCCTCGACCAGCCCGATATAAAAACGGCAGGCCTCTTTCAGTCCGTCGCGGATGTTGAGAATGTTGGTGACCTGACTGCCCAGATGAAAGTGCAACATCTGAAAACAATCGATCATGCCGGCCTCTTTGAGCGTATCAACGGCCGTGATCAGTTCAACCGTCGTCAAACCAAACAGGCTACGATCGCCGCTATCACCAGCCCAGTGCCCCTCCACCTTGGTCGCCAACTTGACCCGAGCCCCGATAAACGGCTTAACGCCGAAATGTCGTGACCGACGAATGATCAGCTCCAGTTCCTGCTGCGTCTCCAACACAAAGAAACATTTGTAACCCAACCGACACGCCTGCAGCCCAAGGTCAATGAATTCTGCGTCTTTATATCCGTTACAGACAATCAGGCTCTCAACCGAAGGCACACTGACCATCGCCACCAGCAATTCGGCCTTGCTACCAGCTTCCATCCCGTGACCAAAGGAGCGCCCCGATCGACCAATGGAATCAACTACGTGATGTTGCTGGTTGACCTTGATCGGGAAAACGGCCCGAAAATCTCCTGTGTATCTGGCATTATGAATCGCACTGTTAAAGGACGAATTGAGCTGTCGCACCCGGTCTTCGATCAAATTTTCAATTCGGAGCATGACGGGCATCCGCAGGTCGCGTTGATGCAGTCCGTCGATGACGTCCATCATCGAAACCGTTCGCAAACCGGACTCTGTTGGGGCCGTAAACGCCACATTTCCATCGTTGTTTATGTCAAAGTAGCTCTCGCCCCAGCCGCGCACGCCGTACAGCTCCCGGGCCTGTTCAATGCTCCACGATGAGCCCGAATTGCCTGTAGCCCGATGATCTGCCGCCCGCTGACCAACCGTCTCGACTTCAGGATGAGCATTCTCCGCCGTTTCAATTGGGCCAACCGAATTGGGCGCATTCTCCGCAGTCGGTTTGTTGACATCAGCAGCCGATTCAGAACGTCGCGGTACGTTGGAAGGAATGATTGACAAATTTAGTTCCTGACAAAACACTGTGGAAGTGTCGCTAACGTCGAAGATTTTAGCCTAATTGGGTTCTACAGCAAATCATAGAAAGCCAATTCCCGAAACAGACAAGAATGATTCCATTTTTGAAGCTGGGAACGCGATAAAAAGACAAAAGTGGTATAGCCGCAGTTGCAGCATTTCTCTTAAATGCTGTCCCCCGAGTCTCAACTGGATTTATCAGGGAAGGATGCCTGAACATGAGGCGATTAATCGAACTTGCGAAACTCGTTGAAGGCGAGCTCAATCACAGCCCGGAGCTTGAAATCTCCGATGTCGGGAGAATTGCATCCGTCTCCAACTCGGGGATCACTTTCGCCAACTCAAACGCTCATTACGAGCAATTCCTCAACAGCAACGCTGCGGCAGCAATCGTTTCAGGCATCGAAGGCCTCATTGATCAGCCCAAGAGCATTTTGACCAGTTTGCCCAAACCAGTCATTGTTGTGCCGGACGCCGAAGATTCATTCGCAAAGATCGCGACGCTCTTCCGCCCCCCAATCCAACGTGCAACCGGCGGAATCCACGCTCGTGCCTCGGTAAGTGAATCAGCATCCATCGGCCAAGACGTTACCATTCACGCCGGAGCGGTCGTCATGGACGGTGCCATCATCGGTGATCGGTCTACGATTTTTCCGAACGTGACCGTCATGGAAAACTGCCAGATCGGCCAAGACACCCAGGTCTTTCCGAATGTCGTGCTGTACGAAAACACAATTCTGGGCGACCGCGTCATTTTGCATGCTGGGGTTATCCTCGGAGCTTTCGGTTTCGGCTACAAAAGCGACACCGGCAAGCACAAGCTTTCGGCTCAACTGGGTAACGTTGTCATCGAGGACGATGTCGAGATCGGTGCTAACTCAACGATCGACCGTGGCACCTATGATTCGACTCGTATCCGGCGCGGCACAAAATTAGACAATTTGGTGATGGTCGGACACAACTGCGACATCGGCGAAGACGCGCTGCTATGTTCACAGGTCGGCATCGCTGGCAGCTGTAACATTGGCAACGGCGT
This sequence comes from uncultured Pirellulaceae bacterium, assembly GCA_938003615.1. Lineage (GTDB taxonomy): Bacteria > Planctomycetota > Planctomycetia > Pirellulales > Pirellulaceae > Mariniblastus. Next base: position 6,453 of record CALKXO010000217.1, read on the forward strand.
TGTCATGGGCGGCCAAGTTGGTGTTGGCGATCATTTAAACATCGGCGACCGCAGTATGGTGATGGCCAAGAGCGGATTGATGCACGACGTGGAAGCAGGACAAGCCGTCAATGGAATCCCTGCCCAACCAGCCCGCAAGCACATGCAAGTCCTCGCCGTCTCGATGAAGTTACCCGAGATGCGAAAGAAGCTGAAACAGCTTTCCAAATCGATCGAACAGCTCCAACAAGTGCAATCTGTATCTCACGATGCAACTGATTCTCAAAACCGACGCGATGCCGCGTAGGCCTTGCGCGGTGAATAGGCATGTCTTCGTAGCCGAAACCGCGAAACCGCGAGACGGCGCCAGACTTTGGATGCCTTGCAAGCAAACTTTCCAATCGCTCGCGCAATCTACTACCAGCGATCCTACACGATTGGCCCGTCATCAGAGTACGGAATTTCCTTGCCCGCAAGTTCCGCCAACGCATTAGCCGCAGCTCGTTGCTCGGCTTGCTTCTTGTTCTTGCCCCACGCAGCTTGAAAAACCTTCTTGTCCACCTGCGCCGCCACATTAAACCATTTAGAATGGTCCGGGCCTGAGTCAGAGAGCAGCTGATAAAACGGCGGCAAACCAAAACGCTTCTGCGCGTATTGCTGAAGTTCAGATTTGTAATTGATGTCTAACCCACCATCGACCGCTTCGGCGACGAAGCGTTCCATGTGAGGCATCAGAAACTTGGTCGCCGCTGCAATACCGCCATCCAAATATATCGCCCCAACGATCGACTCGAAGGCGTTTGCCAACAAAGAGGCTGGTACCTGTCCCGGACTGCCGATGCCCTTACCCACGACCAACAAACTGGCAAAATCCATTTCCTTACCAATCTGACCACACGTCCGGCGGCTGACGACATACGACTTGATCTTCGTCAGGTCACCCTCGAGTAAGTCGGGAAACCGATGGAACAAATACTCGCAAACGACAAAGCCAAGAATCGAATCGCCTAAAAATTCCAGACGCTCGTTTGAATTGCGTCGGCAATCGGCAATCGATGAATGCGTGACCGCCTCAAGCAATAACTTCGGGTCACTAAACCGATAGCCAATACGCTCCTCACAACGAACGATCGTTGATTGTTGCGTTTTCGAAATGGACCCAGATGTGGCCATGGTTTCTTGGCGATCAGGTGTGACGAGGGATGGGAGAGTGTCAGCGTTTCATAAATCAGATTACTTAAAACGGACTAGGCGGTCGGCTCGCTACCGCCCTTGCTACCGTTGCCATTCCCGTTACTGCGTTTGGTCTTCATGTGCTCGGCGATAGAAAAAGCCATTTCCATTGCTTGATCGTAATTCAATCGCGGATCGACCGCACTCTTGTAAGCGCGCTCTAAATCGGGCTCTCCAAGATTACTGACGCCACCAATACACTCGGTCACGTTGTCGCCAGTCAATTCCAAGTGAACTCCGCCCAAAATCGTCCCCTTCTCCTCGTGGATCCGGAACTGCGATTCTAATTCAGAGAAGATCTTGTCGAAGCTACGTGTTTTGATCCCGGAATTGGTGGAAAACGTATTCCCGTGCATCGGATCACAAGTATGCAGAACGTTAAGGCCCACCTCTTGAATCGCATCAATGATCACAGGCAGCTTTTCAGCCACCCCACCCGCACCGTAGCGGTGGATCAAGATAATCTTCCCCTCTTCCTCTTCCGGGTTAAGAATTCGGATTAGATTGACCAGTTCGTCCGGATCAAATTTTGGACCGACTTTTATCCCAACCGGGTTACAGATCCCTTTGAGATACTCGACATGGGCGCCGTTAACATCGCGCGTCCGGTATCCCAACCACGGAAAGTGCGTGCTCATGTTGTACCAACCGTCCCGACGGGGAACACGCCGAGTCTGAGCTTGCTCGTACTCAAGGTGCAGCGCCTCGTGCGAGGTGAACACCTCAACCGCTTCGCTTTGTTTGATCGACCTTCCCATCACGGCTTCCATGAACCGCAACGAATTGGTGATCGATTCGACCATTTCGTGGTACTGGGCAGCGCGAGGCGATTCCGAGGCGAAATCAAGATCCCAGTTCTCGGGATGATGCATGTCCGCAAATCCGCCGGCCGTCAACCCGCGAATAAAGTTCAGTGTCAGCGCGGCGCGCTCGTAACCACGCAAAAGCAATTCTGGATCAGGAACTCGATCACTTGACGTGAACGGAGCACGGTTCACAAGGTCACCCCGATAAACATCCAGCGTCTCACCTTCAATTGTTTCTTTGTCGTTGGAGCGCGGTTTGGCATACTGGCCAGCAATTCGGCCGACGCGCACCACCTTCTTCATCGATCCGTAGATCAAAACAAAGCTCATCTGCATCAGCACCT
>CALKXO010000218.1 GCA_938003615.1 uncultured Pirellulaceae bacterium
TGCTTTAGCGACAGAAAAAAACCAGAACAACACTCTTTCGGAAACATCAACGGACAAAGAGGACTGGGTGGATGCCATTGTCCCCAGAGGAACCTCGACGCGTATTGGATCTGCACTTCAATATATCGTCAACAAAGAGCAGGGCGGGCCCATCGCGGGAATATGTTTGCTGTCCGACGGGCAGAGCAACGCCGGAATGTCGATTGACCGAGCTACCGCCGCCGCCAGCAATGCGGGGATCCCGATCTACACAATCGGGATTGGCTCACCTAACCAGCCCAAGAACGTCTTGATCGCGGAACTGCAAGCTCCCACGCGTGTTTTTCCGGGTGACAATTTTCTCTTGAAAGGGCTGGTCAAAGCGTTCGGCCTTGAGGGGCGCACCGCACGCGTGCAATTGCTGAGCGTGGATGAACAGGAATCTGAGGCCGAGGTGCTAGAAGATGAGCAGAATGTCCGGCTGTTGGCTGATGGCACGCCGGCCAGCGTCGAATTCAATGTCTCGCGCGATCGCGAGGGAAAACGACGTTACGAAATTCGTGTTGAAAGTTTCGAGGAAGACTTGGATCTACGAGACAACAGTCGTCGGTGTCTGATTGAGGTCGTAAAGCAAAAGACCAACGTGCTGTTGATCGCTGGCGGTCCAACTCGTGAGTTTCGCTTTCTTCGCAACCAGTTGTTTCGCGATGAAGAGATCTTTTTGAATGTCTGGCTGCAATCGGCGCTTGAGGGCGCAGACCAAGAATCCGACGTACTCCTGACTTCCTTCCCCGAAACGATGGAAGAACTTTACGATATCGATTGCATCATCGCTTTCGATCCGGATTGGCGGCAGCTTACGTTGGCTCAGACTCAGCTCTTGGAAAAATGGATCGCGGGTCAAGCCGGTGGTTTGATCAACGTTGCTGGCCCCGTCAGCACGCCGCAGTGGACTCGACAACCACGTGGCGATGAGCAGATCGATATCATTCGCCGTGTCTATCCGGTTTCATTTTATAATCAGGGCTCGGCCGTATTGAAGCTTGGCCGGTTTGGCGGAACGTCACCATTCCCGCTGAACTTTAGCCGCGCAGGTCGATCGGCTGACTATTTGTGGATCGGCGACTCAGCCGGGATGAGCCAAGAAACGTGGGCGCAATTTGAGGGTGTCTTCGGCTACTATGCCGTTAACGACCCCAAACCGGGCGCTGATGTACTAGCCTACTTTGGGGATCCCGAAACTGCGATTGACGACTCGTTTCCTATCTACCTTGCCAGTCATTTCTATGGCGCGGGGCGCGTCTTCTTTCAGGCCAGCGGCGAGATGTGGCGTGTGCGGCGGTTAGATGTAAACTACTTTCAGCAGTATTACACCAAACTAATTCGCTGGGCCAGCCAAGGAAGATTGAACCGCGACTCGACGCGCGGCGTACTACTGACCGATCGTGAACGTTGCTGGATGGGCGATACGATTGTCGTTCAAGCGATTCTTAAAGACGCTCAGGATGAGCCCCTTGATTATCCGCAAGTCGAAGCACTCGTGAAAATGCCATCGGGACTATCGCAGTCATTGACGCTTCGCTCGAACCCGGCTGCCGCCTCGCCGGGCAGTTTTTCGGGGACCTTTGTGGCCAGTGAAGAGGGTGAGTTTCGCCTGAATCTACCGGTGCCGGCGAGCCCGGAGCAAGACGTTTTGACGCTATCGGTCATGGCCACAATTCCTGATTTGGAAAAGGAGCAGCCGCAACGCAACGATGCCGTTTTGACCAAAATCGCGCAAAACACCGGTGGAACGTGCTTATTGGATACCGATGCTGCTGTGGGATCACCCAACCATCCGTTATCAACGCTAGAACTGATTCCCCCGCAGGATCAGGAAACGATTATCGCCGGCACGTTCGATCGTTTTTTCAAACGACAGCTTATGATGTGGACTTTGGCAATAATGACGTTGTGCCTGACGATGGAATGGACCCTCCGTCGGTTGCAAAAACTGGCGTAAAGGTCAGTACGCGCACCACTCAATACTTGAACTAATCCGACGCGTAAGCGCGGCTTCGCGGCTGCCACCGAAAACCGAAAACCGAAAACCGAAAAACCTTTTCGACCATGCAAGAAATTTACCTCGACTTCAATGCCACCACGCCGATCGCGCCTAGCGTTGTCGAAGCGATGACGCCATTTTTCTCTAACCACTACGGCAACCCATCGAGTAGTCACGCTTTGGGGCGCGGTTCCAGTGAAGCGATTGAAGATGCGCGATGCAAGATAGGAACGCTGGTGGGATGCGATCGCGACGAGATCATTTTCACAGGCTGCGCCACCGAAGCCAACAACTTGGCCCTCAAAGGCGTCATGCTTTCGGGTGACAAGCCGAGCGGTCATATGGTGATTTCCGCGATCGAGCACGCCGCAATTTCAGAACCCGCGAAATTCCTCCAGCGACTGGGGTGCGACCTGACAGTGGTGCCGTGTGACGAGTACGGCGTGGTGCGTGTGGCCGACGTGGAAGCCGCTCTCCGCAGTGACACGCGACTTGTCAGCATCATGCACGCCAACAATGAAATTGGCACGATCCAACCCATTCGCGCGATCACAGAAGTCTGCCACCAACGTGGAATTCTAGTTCACTCCGACGCATCTCAGTCCACTGGAAAGATCCCTGTCACGGTCGACCAACTGGATGTCGATATGCTGACCATTGCCGGCCACAAGTTTTACGGCCCCAAAGGTATCGGAGTTCTATTTGTTCGTGAAGGACTGCCGCTTGAGTCGTTACTGCACGGGGCAGGGCATGAGTCGGGCATTCGCGCCGGAACCGAAAACACGGCCTACATCGTTGGACTAGGCAAAGCGGCAGAGTTGGTTATCGGCTGTCTTGACGAGTCGATGGAGAAAATGACCAACCTGCGAGATCGATTGTATGATCAGCTCTCCGGTGCCATCCCACGTCTGCACGTTCACGGCTACGGTGCGGACCGTCTTCCAAATACACTGAGCGTTTCAGTCCCTGAAATTTCCGGCGACGACTTACTTCGTCGCGTTCCTGAAATTTGTGCATCCACCGGAGCCGCCTGCCACAGCGGTGACGACATCGGGTCTGCAACATTGGCTGCGATGGGAATCTCGCCAAAAGTTGCTCGGGGCACCGTTCGCCTCTCGGTCGGCTGGACAACGTCAGAAGAAGAAATCGATAAAGCCGCCAATCTCTTGATCGATGCTTGGGAGCATCTTGCGGCATCGGTTTAGGACTACAGTGTTCTCGTTTAGTCTAAATAGGGTGTTCAACTCCATCATGTTTGACTAACGACTCAGCTGAATCCATGCACTCACTCAACACAATCCTGTCTCATCGATTCTTTCGACGGATTGCCGCTGTCTTACACTGTCGCAATTTGCATCGCCCCTGTCGGCTCAAGAGTTAAGTCAGGAAGGTCTGAATTAAAAGGCGATTCATGATTACCTGTTTGACAAATTCTCGGAAGGACGTGTCTTTCCATTTTCGTCGGATCTGAACACGCGTCAGCACAGTCTCGTCCGCAACCAATCGCCAAGGTTATCACCATTTGGCTTCGCGTCCTTTACGATCTACGGCCAACAACTTCCCCGTCCGTTTATCTCAGTGTGTCGCAGCGTTCAATTTTACCGCCGCATTCTGTTGAGCAATGCGTTCTCTTTGCTTTTTACTCAAGCCCTGTTTAAAGAAGTCGTCGACGTTCTTCCAGAAGCGCGTATTCTTGAATCCCGGATCGTGAACATCTTGGCTCAGGTCACAATCGAATCGCGCAAGAATCGAATGTTGATTCACGCCTTTCTTTCCGGCATTGGTAAAGTGCGACAGCCCCCAAGTGATTCCCCGTCCATCGGTCGTATTGGCAAATGCATCGGCGACAAACGAGCCGGGCGCTATGGGGACCTCTTGGCAAATCGAGGCAATTTCAAAATTCACCCAATCCTTGGCATAGTTAATCGTGTCGTGCTCATTCCCGTCGTGAACCATGATTGCTGCAACTCCCTCTTTAAACGGAAACAGCCCCACTTCGTGCCCGGAATTCAGCACGGGGTTGAGCGCGTGTTTTTTAAATGGCCCCAAAGGATCGTCGGCAATTGCCAATCCGCCCGCAACCCAAACATTCCCCGGACGGTTGAACGCGCTTTTGTAGTAGAGATAAATCTTCCCGTTGTGAACCAACGGATAGGGATCATGAATCGCAAACTGATCCCATGAGCCTTCTGGTCCGTTGGGAATCACGGCCTGATCGGTCGCAGTCCAAGGGCCATCTGGTGAATCGGACCAAGAAACGGCAACCGGACAGTAATCACCGCGCTTGCCGCTGGCTTCCATAAAGCCTTGGTAATACAGATAGTACTTGCCTTTCCATTTCAGAATGTCAGTCGTAGAAACTGAACGCCAACCGACTTTCGGTTTTGGCGGTCTGGCAATGGCGACCCCCTGTTCTTCCCAAGTGAAACCGTCTTCGCTGGTGGCGTACCAAATTTCACACAAGTCCCAGTCGGTTGAGGGCATTGTGTCAGTGCATTTGTCGGGCCCCACTGGGATCGACGACGTATTTCGATACGTGTACCAAACGTAGTATTTGCCTTTCTCAAAAATGATTTTTGAAGGGTCTCGCCGCGAAATCGTGCCATCATGGTCGTGATAGTCGAAACCTTTGAGCCGAGTGTATTTGAACTGGCTGTAGAGCTCGTTTTCCTTCGGATGGATTCCGCTATAGTTTTCAAAGCTACGGCGCATCGCGGCGCTCAAATTGCGATTCTTCGTTACCGGTGTAACGGAATATGGAAAGGGTCCCTGATCACTTGAATGATCTTCCTCGTTTGACGGCGGCGAGTTCAAAACGGTCTCTTGGCATTGGGCGCTACTTCCCAACAGTCCAATCATACCCAAACAAATTGATAGAAATCCAACAATCTTTTTCATCACAGTCGTCTTCCAGTGATCCTATTTTTTTAATCGCAGTAAGCTCTCTGGCAATCTTAACTTTCTTGGGGCGAAATTGTTTCGAGTAATCGAGAGACCTACAAACTACTCCGACATGCATCTAAGTGACTGAAATATGGTATCATTTCCGTACCAAGATTCATTGTCTGATCTTTCCCATCACTCCTAACGCTTTCGACAAAGTCACAATGTTCTCACGCGGAAAACTATTAGGGAATCACAAACAACGTTGGATAGCATTACTTCTGCTACTCACCTGTCTTTCAATCGGCCTCTCCCACGCGAAGGCTCAAGAAGCACCTTTGAACATTGTGGTGCAGACTACTGACGGCCAAAACCTCTCCGGTGAACTGGTCGCTCTTGACGGCCAGTTCCTTGAATTGGTCAACAAGGGAGAGAAACAGACACTTGCGTTCAATCAAATAGAAATCGTTGATTTCGCTAATTCAAATATCAACGAAACGACCTCGTTGCTACAGTGCCGACTGGCAGATGGATCGTTCCTCAACGCTCAAAAACTCTCGATCTCTGGAACACAAGCGCATCTCCAACTTTCTTCGGGGCAACAGATCAAGGTGGCCCAAAACAGCCTCAAGTCTTTGCTGCTTTTCGACCCCGCAAACAATCCCGACAAGCTCCGGCAATGGGACAAGTTTCTCCTCAGCCTCTCAGCAGCCAGTGATGCGATCGTCGCAAAGAAAAACGAAGCTCTACAAGCAATTGAAGGGCTTGTTGGCGATGTGAGTGAAGACGGATTCGATTTCCAAATGGGCGGCCGACAAGTGACCGTCAAAGCAGAAAAGCTCACAGGAGTGATCTTTTACCGGGCCGATCGCGAATTGCCAGATCGAATTTGTGAAATACAATTGATCGACAACTCGACTATCTACGGTGCACAAATCGTATTTACAGAAGGACAACTGAACATCGCCACAGGAACCGGCGATCGACTCGTTCTCCCAATGGACGTGATTGCCTCACTGAACATGTCCGTTGGACGCGCGATCTATCTGAGCGATCTACTCCCAACCACTAATGACTGGAAACCTCTGGTCGCAAGCCAAACCAATCTAGAGAATCTTTCCCAGCTCAACCTGTCCGTGGCCAATAAGTCATTCACTGGCCAACCACTATCGTTGCGAACGATTCCCTCAGGTGGACTCGCCTTCCTTGCCACAACAAAAACGTATGAAAAGGGATTCGCGATCAGCGGAGGAGGCCGGCTGGCTTTCAATCTCAACGCACAATTCAAACGACTGACCGCGCTGGCCGGCTTCGACCCAAGAACCGAAGCGCTTCCTGGCAACGTCAAACTTGAGATCCAAGTCGACAACAAAATCGTTCTGAGTTCTGTTTTGGAGAATCGCCGGCTTGATCAGCCATTGCCAGTGGAGGTTAATCTGGAAAATGCAAAACGTCTGGTCATTAGAATAAATTATCACGACGGGCGCTCCGTCGGTGATCGAGTCCACTTAGTCGATGCGCGATTGTCGAGATAACTCCATGAACGTCACAAACTCAACACTGCGACTGGCGAACGCCCTTTCCGTCTACTTGATCACTTTCGTCGCTCTTTGCCATTCGCTGGCCAGCGCTCAGAAACCTGACGTCGACCAGCGTTTACTCGACGCTCAGGAACGTCGCATCGCAGCCATCGCAAAAGCGACGCGCTCAACCATTTCCGTATTCGGTCCAGAATCGCAAGGCGGCGGCAGTGGCGTGATCATTTCGTCCGATGGATTCGCGTTGACGAACTATCACGTTGTTGAGTCCAACGGCGCGTTTATGAACTGCAGCCTGCCCGATGGGAAGCTCTACCGCGCGGTCATCGTTGGAATTGACCCAACCGGAGATGTTTCGCTAATACAGCTGTTAGGCCGCCAGGACTTTCCAGCCGCCCAGATCGCTAACAGCGACGACGTCGCGCCTGGTGACGCGTGTTTTGCAATCGGCAACCCCTTTCTATTGGCCACCAATTTCCAGCCCTCGGTATCTTGGGGGATCGTGTCAGGGACGCATCGCTACCAATATCCGGCAGGAACGCTACTGGAATACGCGGACTGCATTCAGACCGATGCGGCTATCAACCCCGGAAATTCTGGTGGACCGCTGTTCAACGAAAACGGCGATCTTATTGGAGTCAACGGACGCGGAAGTTTCGAAAAACGAGGACGGGTCAACGTTGGCGTGGGCTATGCCATTTCGATCAACCAAATCAACTACTTTCTAGACCACCTCAAGAGCGGCAGATTGATCGACCACGCCACTTTGGGAGCAACGGTTGCCTCTGACCAAGACGGTTCGGTGCGTGTGGACGAGATTTTGGAAACGTCTGATGCGTGGCGGAAAGGCCTGCGATACGACGACGAAATTGTTTCTTTTGGCGGCCGCCCCATTGCAACGGTGAATCAATTCAAAAACGTGCTTGGCATTTTCCCTAAAGGGTTTCGCGTCCCGCTGATCTACCAGCGCGAAGGCGAAACGACCGAAATCGTTGTTCGTCTAACGGGAGTTCACGCAACCAACCAGCTCTCAGAGATCATTGAGGGCAAGCCATTGGAGCAGGGAGGCCAACCGAAACCCGACGATACCCCCGATCCGCTTCCTGATCCAGCGACTCCACGGGATAACGACGAAAGTAAAACCGCGCAAGCCAGGAACCCTTTCAGCCATATGTTTGTGGAACGCACCGGTTTCACCAATTACTATTTCAATACAATCAATCGCGATCGGATCTGGCAAGAATTTACCAAACGCAGTGGCGACTGGCGGGCGGTCAAACAGCGTTGGCGGATTGCAGCCACCGATGATCAAGGGCAAGAGGTATTGCTTCTTCTGGGCGATGAAAAATCGGGCATTAAGATCGGCGACGAATCGTGGGCACTTGATCCGAAAATTGATTTTTCGAAACAGCTTTACCCACCACGTTCTAATGGATTGTTGGTTGCGTTGCACTACTGGAGAAAAATGTTGGTTGATGGGCCGATGCGTTTTGGTGACGTCATTTACTTCGGCAGCCTTCCGGGTGAACAACCGGGTATGCTTAGCACGCTCATTGCAACATCAGGCATTGTCGAAACGTGGTTTCTTTTTGCGCCCGACACAAACATTTTGGACAGCGTCGAAATGTACCCGGAAATTAACAGCGCTCCTTGCCGAGTTCGGTTTCTTGAATACCGCAGTGAGGGGAAATTCCTGCTACCCGGAATCATTGAGTACCTAGACCGAGACGGCCAAAAACGGAACCTAACCATCAAGCAAATAGAATTTCTGACGGCGTCTCCTGCGGGCTCAGAAGGAGGCACTCGGTGAATCAGAAAAAGCTACTTTTGATCACATTAGTGATCGCTTTGTTCAACGTGGCCAGCATGGATCACGATGCCACTGGCCAGACGATTGGATTCGGAAATACTATCCCGCAGACTTTGCCAAAGATCGTGAAGATTGTCGGCAGCGGCGGTGCACGCGGGTTGGAGGCCTATCAAAGTGGCGTTTTGATTTCTGCCGAAGGTCATTTGTTGACCACGTGGAGCTACGTACTGGACAGTAGCGTGATTACGGTGACGACCGGCGACGGATACAAATATGAAGCAACACTGGTGGGTTTCGATCCAAGGTTGGACATCGCGATTCTCAAAATTCCGGTTACCGGTTCATCCTATTTCAGCATCGACAATATCAGTACCACTGTGGGCGGCGATCGCGTTCTCGCGTTCAGCAATCTTTACAACGTCGCTACGGGGAATGAGCCCGTTAGTATCCAACAAGGATTTGTTTCCTCGGTCGCCAAACTTTCCGCCGTCCGTGGCACGTGGCAATCGCCTTATCAGGGTGAAGCGTTCTTTCTCGATGCGATGACCAATAATCCGGGAGCGACCGGTGGCGCAGTCACTGATCGCAACGGTAATTTGATCGCATTGATTGGCAAGGAAATGCAGGACAGTCGCACCAACGCATGGGTGAACTACGGGATTCCAATTGAATCCTTACGAACTTCGATTCGATCGATCGTTGATGGAAAGAAACAGATCACGACAATTGCAATGGATGGGCAGTCGAAGGGACCAGCAGAACCGATGACTCTGCGATTGATGGGAACTTCCCTTGTTCCAGACATCGTCAAACGCACGCCACCTTACGTTGACCGGGTTGCGGCAGGATCTCCCGCAGCAAAAGCTGGCTTACTCGCCGACGATTTGATCATTGAAGTCGATGGAGTGATGACGCCGTCGGCGCGAGACGTGAAACAGCGATTGAGCACTATCGACCGCGACGCGCCAGTTAGGTTAGTAGTCCAACGCGGTAATCAATTTTTAGATTTAACGGTGAAGCTGAGCCAGTAGGATAGGCTTCCAGCCTGTCACCGTCAGTGCCCCGCGCGAAGCAGCCAAGACAGCCTATCCCACTCGGACGCACTCTGTCCTATTTGGCTATTTCCACTTCAACACCAACAGTTCATCGAGGTTACGAACAAACACTTCGTCACCACTAACGGTCAGATGCGCCCAAGAATCAGATCCAACGGGACGACGAGCGATTATCTCGAAGCGCTCCGAGTTTGCCTTAAACAACACCAGCTCACCGGCGGAAGTTAGTGCCAGTATCTGATCTCCGTTGGCGATCAAACTAGCGTACTTGCCAAATTTATCGCTGACCCATTTTTGGTGCCCCATGTTCAAATCAATACAGGCAAATCGTTCATTCTGTAAAAACGTAAAAGCGAAACCGTCGATGACGACCGGCGTCGTCATATAGCCGCGCGCTTTCAATTTCCATTTCTCAAAAACGCTAAAACCGCTGTCAGACTTACTAACGGACAGCATCATCGACGGATGCTGGTAGTTGCTGATAAAGAACTGATCGTTGAAAACCGTCGGCGTCATGATACTCATCCCGCGAAACGCCGGGACGGCAGTCGCCCACAGTTTCGTTCCTGTATCAAGATCGACTCCTGCGAGCTCACTCCTTCTCTGAACGATCAACTGTCGTTTTCCACCGACTGTATGAATTGCAGGAGATGAAAACACGCTGCTGTTTTGCCCCGCTCCGTCTTGGCAGGATTGCCAGAGTGTTTTCCCCGTGGCCTGATCCATTTTGTGCATCGCACCTCCTGCCTGCATGTAAACGTGGCCTCCATCAACCAGTGGCCTCCATCAACCAGTGGCGAACAGACACACCCAAACTGTGGCGCGGGGCTGTTCATCTCGGCTGGGAAGTCCCGCCTCCACAGTTCTTCGCCTGTGGCTGCGTCTAGACAAACCAACACGTCTCGAATTCCGCTTACAAAGATTCGGCCATTGGAATACGCCGGAGTGGAGCGAATCCAGCTACCATTGGATGCCGCGAAAAATGGTACCTTCAACGCACCCTGCCAATTGGCTTTCCAAATCTCTTTCCCGGTCGACCGATCCAAACACCGCACGTACTCTTCGCGTTTACCAACGGTCTCGGTAGTAAAAACATGTTGCCCAACAACTAGGGGACCGCTGTAGCTGTTTCCTAGTGGTACCCGCCACGATTCGGCAAGCTGGTCGGAGGCGAGCGTTTCTGGCCATGGCGCGACATTCTTCAGAATCCCATCGCGGTCAGGTCCCCTCCACTGAGTCCAATCTGTTGAACTTGCGGGAGTAGCCTGTGCCATTGTCGGCCGCGAATACTCAGCGCCAATGATAAACAATGCGCAAACCAAAACCGGAATTCGAAAACACACTTGCTCGTTTGGCTTTTTCATATCCCGACCATGCCTAAAAGTATTTCAGTAAACTCGAAACGTTAACCGTAGCCTTACGGCCCGCCATCACGTCATAAGAGACCAAATCAATTGAATTGGGTCAACTTGGGTTACTTTCAATGCGCAAACGTGCCGAGAGCTAACAGCCTCCGTTCGCAAACGCACAATTATCCATTAACATAGTCAACTAGCATTAAGAGCCCTTTTGATTTCTTTCCACTTCGTCAGGAACGCTTACGACGTGACGCCGACAGCCGATTTCCAACTCCAATCTATCGCCCCAGAAGTGGCAACCGTACTTAGTCGAATCAGACGACGAATCCGCACCTTGGTGGTACTGGAAGGGTTGGCAGTCGCGCTTATCTGGCTGGTGGTGATGTTCTGGATCGCTCTGGCACTGGATTACCTGCCTGTTAGGTTTGGCCTAAACGAACTATCTCGCACGGCCCGAATCATCTTGTTAGGCGTAACAGGTGCAGCGACGGCTTGGCTGATCTGGCGTTTTATTCTCAAACGAGTCTTCGCTTCTCTAAAAGACACCAGCATCGCGTTGCTGCTTGAGCGCAAGTATCCCGAGTTCAACGAAAGTCTGCTCACCACGGTCGAACGCACCAATCAATCCTTAGACCGAAGCGTTCCGCTGGCCAATGAATCGTTGCTCCAACAAGCCGCCGACCACGCCAATGGGCTGTGCAAGAACATCTCCCTTTCAAAAGTGCTAAACCATCGCCACATTTTTCGCACGTTAAAGATTGCCAGTTTGGGTTTGTTGTCCATTGGTCTTTTTGCCGCGATCAGCCCCAATACGATGGGAACCGCCGTCGCGCGACTTTGTTTCCTTGACCAACAACAGTGGCCGCGGCAAAACAACATTCAGCTGGTAGGACTGAAGGTTGAATACCAAACCCCTGTCGAAGGCATTGAAGAATTCAACGCGCCTCTGCGCAACAGAATCGACGTGGCGACTATCGCATCCCCAAGCGCCCCCGAATCCGCATCCCCAAGCGTATCCACAATCCCATCTCCAAACGTAGGCAACACGCGTGGAATCTTCTACGTCGCAAAAGGTGCGGCGATTAATTTGACCGTACGCGCACAAACAGAAAATGCAGTCACAGAGGGAAGTGGCCTGTCGCCCAAAATTGCGCCGCCGTCTTGTGTTATGCATTTCCAATCCAACAATGGAAACTGGAGCAGCCAAACACTCAATCGGATAGGCAATGCATCCGGTGGTTGGCAGACCTACCGCCTACGTGGTACCCCATTTGGGTCGATTTCTGAGGATCTAACATTCTTCCTTCAAGGGGGCGATCATCGCATTGGCCCCTTTCAAATCCATGCGGTTGATGAACCGCTCGTCGAATCGGCTGAACTCGATTGCGTCTTCCCCAACTATATGGTCGACGAACAATCCGGACGTTGGACGCCCCGTTCGCTGCCCGTGGCAGGACGCATGGCCATACCACTAGGTACAAGAGTTGACGTCATGGCGGCAACCAACCGAAAACTGTCCAAGGTCTACGCCATTGATCAGAATACAGGTGATATGACTCGCGCTGAGATCACCTCCGCCGGTTTCACTTTGCCGATCGAAAAAATTGACGGCAATCGAGACATTGCTTTCTATATGGTTGATCAATACGGCGTCGTCTCCGAAACGCCGCATCGAATCACACTCGATTCCGTGGACGACCAACCCCCGACGGTGGAAGGGATTCTTGTTGGGATCGGGTCGGCAATCACGCCCAACGCGCTGCTGCCGATTTCTGGAAGTATCACCGATGACTACGACGTGAATTCGATTTGGCTCGAGATCGAAACGCCTGTCAGTGACACCATCCGCAAGGAAGTCACGCAATCAAAAGACGGCAGCATCGACACCAGATTCGACTTCCGTCAATACGCTCAAGACAATACGGGCTTCGCATTGCCCGATCAAAATGCCGAGGTGCTTGTCGTCCTGAAGGCTTCCGACAAGATGAACCTCGGCACGGGCGTCAACGTCGGATTTGGCGACGAACATGCGCTGGAGCTCGTATCCAGCAGCACACTGCTTAAGTTGATGGAACAGCTTGAAGTGGGCCAGCGAAAACGCCTAGAGCAAATTTTCAATGAGGTCTCCGACGTGCGAGAGTACCTTGTGCGCGCTAAACCAGCGACATCAAACTCGGATGCGGATGGGGTCGTACTGGAACCCGGCGAGACGAGCGGTTCGTCCCCGTCAGCGACCCGCCAATCCGACGACTTGCGAATCCTGTTTGCGCAACGATCGATTTTGCAGATCGACAAATCCTCCAAAGAGATCGCGGGCGTCGCAAACGCGTTTGATGACATTCGCATGCAGCTGATCAACAATCGCGTCGATTCCGAAGACCGTAAGATTCGATTGGCCAAACAGATCGTGGCTCCACTGCGGTCTATCACCGACGGAATTCTGAAGGAGCTTCGCCAAACCGTGACAAAGCTGGATAAATTGCTAGTCGAGGACGCCGATGACAACGCTGCCAGCCGCCTGACCGGCCAAGCAATTCGTCAGACGGACCAGACGCTGGCTCAGATCGACGAAGTCCTTTCGATTTTGGTCAAATACGAAACGCAAAACGAACTGCTGGACATCGTCCGCCGCATGATTGACGAACAAGAAACGCTGTTGGATGAAGTTAAAAAACTGCGACAGCGCGAGGCGTTCGATGATTTGTTTGAATAGGGTGGGGCGTAAATCGACAGGATATCGAATTTAGAAGACGTCTTGTGGAGTTACCAAGTTGAAGTGCAAATCTATCCTGATCACAGCGGGGTGTCTTACGGCCGTTTTTGTCGAATCGTTTACAGACACTACTGGGCCGGCGTATTAAGAACACGTCGTAATTGACGTTGAAGTGTGGCGATAAATTTATTGGCCCGAACGTATCCGTGGAACTCGGCGCGTTCTTGGTCGGACAGCTCACCTTCGGTTGACTTGGTTGCCAGTTCTTCGATGCGAGCCAAAATAGCTGGATCTGCGGAGAACTTAACGTTAGGCGCAGGCTCAACATTAGGCACGAACTGGCGCAAGATTGGCGCTACAGCCTGATCGAAAGCCGAAGATTCAACGGTTGGATTCATGCCCGGATCATACTACGCCAAACCCCAAATGGCCAGCAAAAAGCTGGTGGTTAGAAAGCAGAGTGCCGTGGGCCCTACGTCTTCAGTTTTTTGTACTTGAATCGACGTGGCTCGTCTTCTTTCAAGCCCAATCGTTCACGCCGTTGGGCTTCGTACGTTTGATAGTTTCCTTCACACCAGTGGACGTAGCCATCACCCTCAAACGAAAGAATGTGCGTCGCGATTCGGTCAAGGAACCAACGATCGTGACTGGTCACGACGACACAGCCCGCATAGCTCATAATCGCTTCTTCTAGCGCTCGCAGAGTATCTACATCCAAGTCGTTGGTCGGTTCGTCCAACAGCAAAACGTTGGAGCCCTTTCGCAGCAGTTTCGCCAAGTGAACACGGTTACGCTCACCACCGGACAAAACACCGACTTTCTTTTCCTGATCAGGGCCGCGGAAGTTGAATCGATTCACATAGGCTCTTGCGTTGATTTTACGCTTCCCCAACTCCAGCGTATCGTGGCCTTCAGAAATTTCTTTATAGACCGAATTGTCGTCGGCCAAAGAATCGCGTGACTGATCTACGTAACCCAATTGGACCGTTGCACCAACTTTTAATTCGCCCGAATCAGGCGTATCCTGCCCGGTGATCATCCGAAACAACGTTGTCTTACCGGCACCGTTGGGTCCAATGACGCCAACGATTCCGCCCGGCGGCAGACGAAAGTTCATGTTCTCCATCAGGATTTTGTCGCCGAACCCTTTGTTGACGTCTTTGGCTTCCACCACCACATCGCCCAGCTTCTGTCCGGCAGGAATCTGGATCTCCAGTTCTGCAATCTCTTCACTGTCTTGCTCGGCCATCATCTGATCGTAAGAGCTGATACGCGCCTTGCTCTTGCTCTGCCGCGCCTTAGGCGATGCCTTGATCCATTCCAACTCGCGCGCCAGCGCCTTCTGTCGTTTTTCGGATTGTTTTTCTTCGATCTTCAGTCGCGCCTGCTTTTGCACCAGCCACGACGAATAGTTGCCTTCGAAAGGGTATCCTTGACCACGGTCAAGTTCCAAGATCCAACCAGCAACGTTATCCAAGAAGTATCGGTCGTGCGTCACCGCAACAATCGTACCGGCGTAGTCTTTCAAGGTACGCTCCAACCACTGAACGGAGTCTGCATCGAGGTGGTTGGTGGGTTCGTCAAGCAACAGTAAATCCGGCTTCTCCAGTAGCAGTTTGCAAAGTGCCACACGGCGACGTTCACCACCGGATAGCTTCGTGACGTCGGCGTCTTTAGGTGGCAGGTTCATGATTTCGAAGGCGACTTCGATTTCGTGATCCAAATTCCAAGTGTTGGAAGCATCGATTTCGTCCTGCACGCGCGCCATTTCATCGTAGACCTTCTGCATCGCGGCCTCGTCAAGCGGTTCAGCACACTTGGCGCTCAGGTCGTTGTACTTTTTGAGCAGGTCCCGCCGATCAGCGACGGAGTCCTCGACGTTTTCCCAGACGTTTTTCTCTGGATCAAGTTTCGGTTCCTGTGACAAATAGCCGACCGTAAAGCCCTTAGTCAATCGCGCTTCGCCATCGAATTCTTTATCGATGCCCGCCATGATTTTGAGAAGCGTACTTTTCCCGGCTCCATTGCGGCCTAGCACGCCAATTTTTGCTCCCGGAAAGAAAGACAGGTGAATGTCCTTGAGCGTTTCCTTTTGACCATGCTTCTTGGTCATTTCCGACATTTGAAAGATGTATTGCTGACTCATGATTTCACTCTAGTTTTGAAAAATGTTTTCGGTGTTCGGTATTCAGTTTTCGGCGTTCAAATTTCTAATTCCTAATTTCTAATTCCTAATTCTCACTCCCACTCAATGGTGGCAGGGGGTTTCGAACTGATGTCGTAACAGACGCGGTTGACGCCGGAGACTTCGTTAATAATCCGAGTCGACATCGTGGCCAACACGTCGTAAGGCAAACGAGACCAATCGGCCGTCATAAAATCGTCCGTATTGACACATCGAATCACTAACGCGTTCTCATAGGTCCGAGCGTCACCCATCACGCCAACACTTTGCACCGGCAACAACACGGCAAATAACTGCGATGTTTCTCGATACAGGCCCGCTTTTTCGATTTCGTCAATGACAATCGCATCGGCCTCTCGCAACACGACCAACTTCTCCTCGACGACCTCGCCCAAACAGCGCACCGCCAGTCCCGGTCCGGGAAACGGATGTCGCCACACCAAGTGCTCCGGCAAACCGAGTTCGACGCCCAGCGCCCGTACTTCGTCCTTAAACAGATCACGCAGCGGTTCGATCAGCTCAAACCCAAGTTCCTCAGGCAATCCCCCCACGTTGTGGTGCAGCTTGATCGTTGCGGCCGGGCCGTCTTTAGCCGCACCACTTTCGATCACGTCAGGGTACAACGTTCCTTGAGCGAGAAATTTTGCGTTT
Organism: uncultured Pirellulaceae bacterium; assembly: GCA_938003615.1. Taxonomy (GTDB): domain Bacteria; phylum Planctomycetota; class Planctomycetia; order Pirellulales; family Pirellulaceae; genus Mariniblastus. The sequence continues at coordinate 16,217 of CALKXO010000218.1, forward strand.
TCGATCCCCGCGGATTCGCCTTTGAAACACTCAATAAACGTATGTCCAATTCGACGACGTTTTTCCTGTGGATCATCGACTCCTTTGAGCTGTTCCAGAAATTTTTCGCGGCCATCGACGACTCGCAAGTCAGTTTTAAAGTGATCCGTAAATTGCTCTACGACCATTTCGCGTTCGCCCTTACGCAGCAAACCGTTATCAACCAAAATACAAGACAATTGAGAGCCGATCGCCTTCGATAGTAGTGCCGCAACCACCGATGAATCGACGCCGCCGGACAAACCACAGATCACCTGCGCGTCGCCAACCTGAGCTTTGATTTGGTCAATCATTTCTTGGGCGAAATTGGCAAGTTTCCAAGTACCACTGCAGTCGCAAATCTCGTACAAGAAATTCCGCAGCAATACCCAGCCTTCCGGCGAGTGAGTCACTTCTGGATGGAACTGCAAACCATAGACCGGCATTGTTTTGTGTTTGACCGCAGCCACAGGGCAGGTCGATGTTTTTGCCAAAGGGACAAAATCATCGCTAACGGATTGCACTTGATCGCCATGGCTCATCCAAACTTCAGCCGTCTTGGGGAAGTCCTTCATAAAGGGATCGTCTGGCGCGTCATGCGTGCACGTGGCTCGCCCGTATTCGCGGACATGGGTACTATCGACCTTCCCACCCAGGTGATCGCACATCAGTTGCATACCGTAGCAAATCCCAAGGACTGGCAAGCCCATCTCAAAGATGCCCGGATCACATTTGGGAGAGCCCTCTTCGTAAACGCTGCTGGGGCCACCGGATAAAATCAGTCCCGAAGGGTTATGGGACTTGATTTGCTCTGGCGTAATGTTGTGACGAACAATTTCGCAGTACACATTCTGTTCGCGCACTCGGCGAGCGATCAGTTGAGCGTATTGTGATCCGAAGTCGAGTACCAGAATGCGTTCGGAGGATGTTGTATTCAAGGGAAAGATCTTCAAAAGCGCGGAAAATTGAATTCGGCATTATACGAATTTTGGTCCACTTTTCTAGCGTCAAAGCGATAGCGGTTTCGACGTGAAAGGTTGGGCAGTTTTAACGGTCAAATCGTGAACGCTCGGTGCCTGTTCACCCGACAAAGTTCGAATCGGAAAGCTGGCCAAGCACAGATCGTTGGACTAGACTGCTTGACTGATGGATTTTCATTGTGTCGCCAACGAAATGTCCCGGTGGCTGACACGTCAACTTGCGAACCAGCGTTCGCCATTAATCCTGAACCCGCTAAACCTTGAACCCGCTAAACGGAATCCCAGATGCATCTACCGTCTCTCAGTTCATCCTGCACAAGCCCGGTGCTTTTTCGTTTAGGAAGGGCCATCTTTACATTTTTGGCGATCGCGTTATTTGCTCTAGTAACAAACGATGCAAGCGCTCAAGACGCTGCAAGCGCTCAAGACGCTGTAGACAACAAAGGATTTGCCGGCAACTGGGCGCGTGAATACCAGACGCCTGCCGTTAACGGAATCAACCGGCTCAACGCGCGCAGTACGATGTACAGCTACGCCGACGTGGATTCTGCGTTGGCCAACGAACGAGAAAAATCTTCCTTCTACAAATCGCTCAATGGAGACTGGAAATTTGCGTTCGCCCCCAAACCGGCCGACGCGATCGACGGTTTCCAAAAGACTGACTTCGACTCAAGCGACTGGAAGGAAATTGATGTGCCCAGCAACTGGGAGACGCGCGGCTACGGGCGCCCGATCTACACCAACACAACGTACCCTTGGAAAGTAAAGACGCCGATCATTCCGGACACGGACAATCCGGTAGGGCACTACATCAAAACTTTCGATGTTCCACAAGACTGGGACGGTCGCCAAATCGTCCTGCATTTCGGCGGCGTCTATTCGGCCTACTATGTGTGGGTCAATGGCCAACCGACCGGATACGCCGAAGACAGTTGCCTTCCCTCAGAGTTCGACATTACGCCCTTCATGAAGCCCGGGAAGAATCAAGTCGCGGTCAAAGTTTTTCGCTGGGCGGACGGTTCTTACTTGGAAGACCAAGATCATTGGCGGCTCAGCGGAATCTACCGTGAAGTGTTTTTGGAGGCTCGGCCCAAGCTGGGCTTCGAAGACATTGCGGTTCGCACGAAGCGCGTTGCCGATTCTGATGACTGGCAGTTGTTGGTTCGACCACGACTGAAGAACGAATATTCGGACGACTATTCAGCTTTGCAGACCCGTTTTACGCTTTACCGACATGGTAAAAAGGTCGCCACCAACGGCGGTCGTATGCAACTCGCGGCCAAAGGGATCATGAAGGAGTACTACCCACAGCGCGACAGCGTTCCGTTTGGGTTGATCAATACCGTCGTCACCAAGCCCAAGCTTTGGACTGCTGAAACGCCGAATCTTTACACGCTGACCGCAGAATTGCTTGACAAAGATGGCAAAGTCGCTGAAGCCACTTCGATTCGCATTGGCTTCCGCGACGTATCTGTCAAAGACGGTGTCTTCAAGGTCAATGGGAAGAAAGTAAAGTTGATCGGTGTCAATCGGCACGACCACGATCACCTGAACGGAAAAACCGTCGACCGCGACGACATGAAACGCGATGTGCTACTGATGAAGCAACTGAATTTCAACGCAGTCCGAACTTCACACTATCCCAATGATCCCTATTTCTACGACCTTTGCGATCAATATGGGTTGTATGTCATGGACGAAGCCAATGTTGAGAGTCATGGCGTCAAAGGACTGGTTTCCAACCATTCAGAATGGGCCGGTTCATTTCTAGAGCGCGCCACGCGTATGGTACAGCGCGATAAGAATCATCCGTCGATCGTGATCTGGTCACTCGGGAATGAATCTGGCATGGGACCGAACCATGCGGCCATGTCTGGATGGATTAAGGACACAGACCCGACGCGCCCAGTCCACTACGAAGGAGCATCGGGTGACCCCGAGGACCCTCGCTACATCGCGTTCAATGACAAAGAGAACTACAACGAAGCTGTACGCTACAACGGAAATCCAACCGACGCATTTTACGTCGACATGCTGAGCCGAATGTACCCCTCGGTGGATCAATTGAAAGCGATGACCGAAGCAGACAACGGCAACCGACCGATCGTCATGTGCGAGTACGCTCACGCGATGGGTAATTCGTTGGGCAATCTCGATGAGTACTGGGAACTAATACGTTCTAACGACCGCCTGATGGGTGGATACATCTGGGACTGGATTGACCAAGGGCTCCTGAAGAAGGCCGAGGACGGCAGTCAATTTTTGGCCTACGGAGGTGATTATGGTGACACCCCCAACAGCGGCAACTTCTGCATCAATGGAGTCATCGCATCGGACAGAACTCTCAAGCCCGGCAGCTTACAGTGCAAGTTCATCTTCCAACCTGTAAATGTCACGCAGGACGGTGGTGCCTTTAAAATTGAAAACCGCTACGACTTCACGGACTTGAACACGCTTAGTGCGAACTTCAAAGTTCTCAAAGACGGTGTCGTGATCGCTCAGGGGAAGCTTCCTGAACAATCGCTTGCTCCACAAACTAGCGGTAACTTTACTGCGCCTACCTTTGACCGCGACCGCGCGTCGCAGTACAGCCTGCAGGTATTCTTTACCCACAAAAAAGCACCGGAGTGGATAGGGGAAGACAAGATAGTCGCCTACAACGAGATCATCTATCCAGCGTTGGAACCGACGGCCAACGAATCCAACATTGACTTTGTTCTCGGAGAAGAAGACGGCTCGTTTAAAATCACCTCGGGAGACGATGTCTTTTTTGTTGACCAAACGACCGGCCTGCTTTCGATGTGGAACCGTGATGGCAAACCAATCATCACGTCACCGTTAAAGCCAAACTTCTGGAGGGCACTCACCGACAATGACCTTCGCGGCGGACGCTTGGACAAACGCGATTCGAACTACTGGAGCGACGCGTTTAATAAATCCAAAGTAGTTTCGGTGAAAGCAGTGCAAAACAAACGCGGTGTTGAGTCCGTTTTTGAATTGCCAGAGGGGAAGGGCAAGCTGACCGTCACTTGCGCGGAAGCCAAATACGGTAGCGGCATCTCAATTTGGAGCATTCTGGAACGCGACATGGACAAATGCCCCTTGATGCCTCGTTTCGGCTTTCAGACCACCGTCCCAAAAGCATTTACAAAAACCGAATACTTCGGACGTGGTCCATTTGAAAACTACGCCGACCGCAAGTCGGGAGCAATGATTGGCGTCTATCAATCGCCAAGCGATCAACTGACGCACAATTACGTGCGACCTCAAGAGAATGGGAACCGTACCGATTACC
>CALKXO010000219.1 GCA_938003615.1 uncultured Pirellulaceae bacterium
CCTTACTCAATTGAGCGATTCGCGACCGGTCTCGGAAGCGAAACGTAAGGTATTTATCTTGGCGATAAATGGATGCAATCTGCCAAGTGGCTGCCTCGAGTTTAACTTCCGAAAGAGTGAGTAGTCGTTTCACCGGTGCTGGCAGAGGTCCAAAACGGTCAATCATCTCATCTTTTAGTTCATTGATTTGGTCAAATTTTTCCAGACGCGTCAGACGGCGGTAGATATCAATCTTCTGTCGTCGGTCGGGAACATAGTTTTCGGGAAGAAAGGCGGCGATCGGCAAATCAACTTCGACGCCAATCGACATTTTTTCTGGCATGTGTTTCAGCTGCCGGACGGCTTTCTCCAGCAACTGACAATAAAGCTCGTAACCAATGGTTGAGATATGGCCGGATTGCTGCGTTCCCAACAGGTTACCGGCGCCGCGGATTTCGAGGTCACGCATCGAGATAGCAAATCCAGCGCCCATCTGGCTGAATGTCTCGATCGCCTGCAGACGTTTGGCAGCCGTCGGGTTGAGATGCTTTCTGGGGTCGATCAATAAGTAGCAATAAGCTTTATGTTTGTAACGTCCAACGCGGCCACGAAGCTGATGCAGATCGGACAATCCGTAGTTTTCGGCTTGATCGATGAAGATCGTGTTGGCGTTAGGAATATCCAGCCCGCTTTCGACGATCGTGGTAGCCAAGAGGATGTCAAACTTTCCTGCGATGAAATCGGCCATCACGCGTTCCAAATCGTGCATGTCCATCTGGCCATGACCGATTTCGATTGTGGCCTCAGGAATAAGCGCGTTCAGTTTCAATTTTACGGCTTGGATGTCTTTGACACGGTTGTGCACGAAAAAAATCTGTCCGCCACGGTTTAGCTCACGTAAGACCGACGTCCGAATGATTTCGTTGTTGTAACGTGTGACTTTGGTTTGAACTGGCGATCGATCTTCCGGGGCCGTTTCTAGGTTGGAAATGTCACGCACCCCGACAAGCGACATATGTAGTGTGCGGGGGATCGGAGTCGCGGACAGCGTCAGGACATCGACCGAGCTGCGGAGGTTCTTCAAACGTTCCTTGTGTTGGACGCCGAAGCGTTGTTCTTCATCGATGATGCACAAACCAAGGTTCTTGAATTGGACGTCTTTGGAGACCAGACGATGCGTGCCAATCACGATGTCGATCTGGCCCGTTTTCAATTTTGCAATCGTGTCCTTGAGCTCCTTCGTCGAACAGAAACGGGAGAGTTTGCCGATTTCAACCGGGAATTCGGCCATGCGTTCGCGAAAGCTCTTGTAGTGTTGTTCAGCCAAAACGGTGGTCGGCACTAGAATGCCGACTTGATATCCATTGTCGACTGCTTTGAACGCCGCCCGCATGGCGACTTCGGTTTTTCCAAATCCGACGTCGCCACATAACAGGCGGTCCATCGGTCGTTCGCGCTCCATGTCGTCTTTGATCGATTCGATGGCGGTTAATTGGTCGGCCGTTTCACGATAGGGGAACGAATGCTCAAAGGTGTGTTGCCATTCGGAATCTGGTCCGCAAGCCATACCGGGTTGCAGTTCGCGTTTGGCCTGAAGTTCGATCATCTCCGCAGCCAGATCCGTGATCGCGTCTTCGACGGCCAACTTCTGTTTAGCCCAAGTCTTATTACCGATCTTGGCCAGCACGGGCTGTCGTTTGGTGCCGCCGATGTACTTTTGTACCAAATCGATCTTCGACGCCGGCACATAAATCTTGGTGCCGCCATAGAACTCAAGCTCAAGGTGCTCGGTTAGCTGGCCGTCTTTTTCCAGCATCTCGAGGCCACGAAATCGGCCGATGCCGTGTGACAGATGCACGATCAAGTTGCCGACTTGCAGATCAGTAAACGAATCGATGGCCTTACCCAGCCGGCGTCCTCCCTTTCGACGTAGGTCAGTGCGGCTGAAGATTTGGTCGCAACCGATAATGGCATGTCGACCAAAAGAGCTACAGAGGCGGAAGCCCTCGTGGACGCACCCTAAGCCGATATGTAGCCGCGAAGAATCATCGGTTCCAAGAATCTCGGCGACCCGTGGAATTTCGCCTTCCACGCTGGCCATGACATAAACGTCGAATTCGTTGCCGGCCGCATCGCGTTTTAAACGATCGACTTGCAATTTTACTTCGCCAATATCACCACTAAATTTTTCAATCGACTCAACCGGCAATGAGAATTTATTGTCGAAAGCTCCCGGGGCCAGCTTCGCGGCGGTGGCGTTGGCAAATGGAGCCAGAGACTTGCGGACGGCGTCCCAAGGGAAAATGGTCTCCGAATCAAGGCTTCGTTCGCGGTAGCGCGTCGCGTGTTTCTCCAGTAGCTCGGGTTCGAAGAATAGAACTACGGTATCTTGCGGCAGAAAGTCGGCGAGGTGGCCGTCTTGCAAGCTGGCGTTGTCTATGACCGTGATTTCGATTTGATTGATGTCGGCGACACTGCGTTGGGTCCCCGGATCGAATTGACGAAGGGATTCCACTTCATCGTCAAATAGCTCGATTCTCACAGGGCAAGCCCAATCTGGCGCAAACACATCCACGATGCCGCCTCGACTGGAGAATTCGCCGGGCAATTCTACTGCGCTGGTTTCGTGGAAGCCTTGTTGCGTCAGCCATTTGGTCAGATCATCAACATCGAGCGTTTGTTCGACCTGAATGCGACGGCTTTGCCCGTCCAGCGACGCACGTGAAGGCAGCGGTTGAAGCAACGAAGGTACTGAAGCAACGATAATCGGGTTGGCATCGCCAGCGGCGAGCGACTTCACAAGCCTAAGCCGATCTCCAAATTCTTGGTCAACGGTAACCGTAGAATCATTTGATGTCAGGCAAGCAGGTAGGCGTTCGATGGCTCCGTCGTAAAACGTGGGGAGATCATCGATCAAACGGTCTTGCGTTTTACCGTCGCTGGTGACGATCAAAACATTTGGAGTAAGCTTAAGAACGCTGCTGATCAACAGCGCGCAAGAAGACCCCCAGACAGAATCAAACGTGACTGGGTGACGCTGTTTGAGCGCTTCCAGACACGTGCGAAAGTCCGTATCGGCTGCGAGTTGAGATGGAAGTTGCCTCAGGAAGTCGGTGATCTGAGTAACTTCCGGGACCGCCTGAACTTTATTCATTGAGACAAAATTTTAGTGGATTGAGCAGTTGTTTCAAGCCACTGTCGTCCCGAATCTCGCTGTCCTTTCCCGGTTCTTGCGTTGGTTGGGGAAGGGACTGGTAGATGGCATCGCCAGAGAAATCTCAGTTGTAATATCGCTAAACGAAGATAAGATCGCCGTGGTATGTCTGTTTGGCTAATGCAATAATAAAGCGGCAGAAATCGGTGCCTGCGGATAAGGACGGAATCTATGCTGTTATCCGATTTAGTATTTTCAATAAAAGTTAATTCACGAAAGCCAAGCGATGATTCGATTTGCAAAGTAACTACTGAAGTGATTGATTTCAATTGCCGTCTGTCTTTCGACTGGCATTGCGCAGGAAGAGACTAAAAAAGATCTTTTGTCGGCCAATGGAATTCAGTTGCCGTTTTGCCGGAGGGAAATGAGAGGGCAGCAGTGGTGACGCTGACGCGCAAAGGCAAACAACTGTCCGGAAACGTAGCCGGTGAAAACGGCAAGACGGAATTCGAATCGGTTTCAGCGAGCGAGAAAACGGTTCGATTTGAATTTCAGCTGGATATTGAAGGAACGATGCGGGATATCGAAATCGAAGCGAAGCTTCAGACCGATGGAACGCTCGACGGCGAATGGGCTGTGAGCGTAGTCGGCGGCGACAAGGTCGAGCATTGGCTCAACGGCGACAAAGTTGCTGAGGCTGAGATTGGCAGTGATGCATGGAATGAGAAGATTGCATCGAGCAAGTTCGCTACGTGAGAGAAGTTTGCCAAGAGCAAACGCGGTCACATTGCCTTGCAAGATCACGATGATAAAGTCTGGTATCGCGATATCAAGATCAAGGCGATGGACTAATAAAATAGGGCACTGTATATTGCCCATCCTGAGCTGAAATCTGCCTAGGACGATTCCTGAAGGTTGCCCGATCGAAGCTGGCCAAGGTTGTTGGCTTGCCAATAGTCCCCGGTGGTCACATCGAGCGCCGTCAGCCACTGGTCGCCGTAGCAATAAGTGTCGATAACGTTTAAGTGATCGAAGATTAGCATTTCGCCGTCACCTTGCGGAGTGTGACCTACGACGGCCGTTTTTCCATTGATGTGGGGGGGAGGAATTTGTTCTTTGACGTGCTGCCAGAACATGACTTCGTCAGGCTGTTCCTCCAAGGGAAGATCCGGCACATAGTTGGCATGGACGAAAAAGTGCGTGTCGGTCTCGTAGAAACGCATGCAGTGACTGAGGAACGTTAGGTGATGCTGAGGAATGTTCTGCGTTCGTCCTCCATAGCTGGCAACGGTTGCGTTGCCGCCATGGGACATCCAGAAATTCATGTCGTCACCACGATTTTGTAGCGCCTTGAACATCATCAGTTCATGGTTGCCAATCAGCGGGATAAGACGTGTTGATGAAATCAGCTCCGTCATCATCTCCAGCACGCGCGAAGACTCCATACCTCGATCGACATAATCCCCCAGTCCGATGATCGTGTCTGTCTGAGTCGGTTCGATCACGTCCAACAAAGCTTGCAGAGCCGTGGCACATCCGTGAATATCGCCAATCGCTATTGTCCGGTCCATAAACGGCTTAATCAAAGTTTAAAAGAAGAGGGAAGGCTAATTTCACATATTCTACTGGGGAGCCGACTTGGGGCAATAGAGGCTTGAATGTTGTGCTGGTTGAGAGTCGTCTTGAAATTTTTTCGACCGTCGCTTTCTCGAAGTGATATGTTAAGGTCGGTCAGTACAGAGTTATGATACAAAGTCATGACGAAGAAGATGGTCGAGTCGAAGTCACTTCAACGCATTTACCCCAACGGCGATCTCACTATCCCACAGGTATGTCGCGTTTGAACAAGTCGCGCAGCAACTGGGCAGCAGATGTGAATACAGCGGCGTCGATTCCGGCGTCTTTGGCGGCTTGGACATTCTCCGGTTTGTCATCCACGAAGAAAATCTCACTGGCCAAAACGCCCGTTTTCTCAATCGCGACTTCGTAAATTTTGCCATCGGGTTTCATGCTTTTGGCATCAAAACTGGTGACGCCAATGGGGAAAAACTGTTTCAATGCCGGGTACCGTTTCATCACAAAATCCCAGTGTGCCTCACAGGTATTCGAAAGAATGCCCATTCCGATGTCCAACTGTGACAGTTGGCTTATGACTGGCATCGTGGGCTCGTGTAGCCAGAAAATGTCTCCGCAAGCGACCAGAAAGTTCTCAATGTCGAACGACTGTTTGGTCAGTCGGCAGAATTCGGCATGAAACTCAACGCTGTTAAGCTCGCCCGTTTCGTATCGGTTCTCTAAATCGTTGTCGAACATGTGCTGCTGGACGTCGCCCCGAGAAACCCCTGCAACGGCCGCGACTTGGTCAATCATGCGTTGGTGGGAAAAGTTAAGGATTACATTTCCAAGGTCGAAATAGACAAATTTTATCGCTGACATGAGTCGGTTAACTGCCTTCTGATTTTGACTTTTCAAAATGTCGACAAACTGTCTGCCGATCGTATTTTCCTAAAAACCGTGACTGGATTACGGATCTGGAGACTTGTTACTTCTTCGGATTCCGGTTCGGTATAATCAAAGCTGTTCCTTGAGACGCCCTAACTTTACCTATCCTTTTCTAATAATTATCGATATGCCGATTGCTACTGAGACGAAAGCGACCAATCTAAAACAGCTGGTTGAGAGCGGCTGGGAATCCAAAACGGTCAAGCAAGAGATCCGTGACAACTTTCTCGCTCGGTTGGCTGCCGGCGATGAATTGTACACCGGTATCGTAGGTTATGAAGACACCGTCATCCCAGAAGTTAACATCGCGCTGCTTTCCGGACACGACATGCTGTATTTGGGAGAGAAAGGTCAGGCCAAAAGTCGAATGATGCGCGGCTTGGCTGAGTTTCTCGATGAAGAGATACCTTATCTTGATCTTCCAGGTTGTCCATTTCATGAGGACCCGCTAGCTCCTATCTCGGGAGTAGCAAAAGAGTTTCGCAAGTCGCACTCCGACGCCGAGACGCCCATCGCTTGGTGGCATCGCGATGATCGGTATGCTGAGCGCTTGGCACCAGGAACAAAATTCGCGGATATCATTGGCGAGATCGACCCGGCAAAACTCGCTGGCGGTGTCAGCATGTCTACCGAAGATGCGCTGCACTTCGGCTTAATCCCTCGAATGCATCGGGGGATTTTTGCAATTAACGAACTACCCGAATTGGACGAACTGGTGCAGGTCGGACTGTTTAATATTCTTGAAGAACGAGACGTGCAAATCCGTGGCTTTCCAGTGCGTTTCGAAATTGACGTGATGGTGCTTTTTTCCGCCAACCCGTCCACGTATAACCGCAGCGGTAAAGTCATCCCACAGCTTAAGGATCGCATCGGAAGTATGATTCAGACTCACTATCCGCTGACGCGCGATGCGGGGATCGAAATCATGGAGCAAGAGGCGGACATCGATCTGGACGGCGACTATCCTGTGCGCGTTCCCTATTTCATGCGAGAGATCTGCGAACAGATCACCATCGAGGCCCGCAAGTCAAAATACGTAGATCAACAATCTGGCGTCAGCGCGAGGTTCTCTTTGGCCAACTACCGAACGATGGTCGCCAGCGCCCGGCAACGCGCCGTCATCCATAAAGAAACCCCCGCGGTGGTACGGATCAGCGATCTGTCACATCTGTATACCTCGTCGCTGGGCAAGTTAGAACTGGATTTGATGGGCAGTCATCAGATGTCTGAACGGCAAGTTCTTGAAAGCCTGATCGCGCAGTCCATCGAGATTGTGTTCAAGGAATATGTTTCTGAGCACGGGCTAGATGAGATTGCCGAAATTTTTGCCAAGGGCGTCAAGATTGAGGTGGGGGATTTGATTCCTTCAAAACAATATGCAGAACGGCTTAAACGCGTTCCGCCAGCGTGGGAAAAGGCGTTTGAAGTCAACGCATCTTCTGACGATGCGGTGAGGGCTTCATGTGTTGAGTTTGTCCTGTCTGGATTGTATGCGATGGATAAGATCTCACGCGCTCAATCGCACGGCCAGTCGTCGTACGAGATTTAAGGAGCTTTCTGAGGAACGGGAGCCTATGAATTCCAACCCAATTCGTAAGTAAGCGAGCGAGTCTCACAGGCAGGCAATACTTGGCAACACCGGGCATCCACTAGCTTGTCAAGGAACGGAATGAACAGTCGTAACTCGTTCGTTATGCCAGAGTCACCCTGAGTCCTTCTTCCTTTTGTTCTACCTAGACTGCAATTGAAATCATGAACGACAAAAGAAAACCACAGAATAAGGTCGGGGGTGTGTTACACACGTACACGAAGTACGACCCTGTGAAATTCCCCAGCCCGACACAACCGCCGCCGGATATTGTCTCGCCGTTGATGAATCAAATGATGTCATGGGGGAGTGCGCGGCAGCTTACCGAAGAAGAATTGGCCAACGCGATCCGGCTAGATCCGGAGCAGTTTAAGAATCTCGGGCCCAGTTTAGACATGGTCAAGGCCATGCTGGAGGAGCGTAGACGTAAGATTCTTGAAACGTACGAAACGAAAACGGTTCAGTTTAAGGCTAAGAAAGTCTTTCGTAAGAAGGCCAAGGGGTTTGACGGAATTCCCAAAGACATGAAGGCCGCTTACAAGGAAGCGGTGGCACGCGAGCAACTGTACGATCTGGAAAACCTTTGGTACCAAGCCGGCGACGACGGGTCAGATCTGGCGCGGCATTTGATGAGTCTGATGCGGAGTCTCGGAGACAAGTATCAAATTGACGAACTGGCTTCGAGATGGCATTTTACCGGCCATGAGTCAATGACGATTCCCGAAGCGCTGGAGATCAAAGAGGAACTGGAAAAAATTGAGGAGTTGCTAGAACAGGTTGAACAGGCAGCTGAATCAGCACAACTCGCGATTTTAGATACGGACCAACTTGGCGAATTCATGGATGACGAAACCATGCACTCGCTGGAGGAAATAAAAAAACAGATTGACGACTACATTGAAGAGATCGCGGCGCAGCAAGGGCTAAACAAGAAGGATGGCAAATACGAGTTGACGCCGCAAGCGATGCGCGCGTTTCAGGGGAAGCTTCTGACTCGCATCTTCAGTCACTTGAAAGCGTCCAATTCCGGCCGACACCAAGGCAATGTTCAGGGGGAAGGTGCGGTCGAGCTACAGCAGACCAAGCCGTACGAGTTTGGCGACTCGATTACTCAGATGGATATGCCACAGACTTTCATCAACGCGCTGATTCGTGACGGATCACAAAGTCCAATTCGGCTCAAGAATGAAGACATCGAGATTCATCGCACTCGCAACAACCCAAAGGCGGCGACCGTGATTGTGATGGATATGAGCGGTTCGATGCGGTATGACGGCCAGTACGTTAATGTGAAACGTATGGCGATGGCGATGGACGGTCTGATCCGTAGCGAGTATCCCGGGGACTATTTGAACTTCGTCGAAATGTACACGTTCGGGAAACTTCGTCGACAGGGCGAGATTATTGAACTGATGCCTAAGCCGGTAACGATTCACGATCCGTTCGTACAGTTGAAGGTTGACATGAGCCGCCCTGAGGTCAGCGAGCACATGGTGCACCAGCACTTCACGAACATTCAGCACTCGTTGAAGCTGGCTCGGACATTGCTCTCCTCGCAGAATACGCCCAACAGGCAAGTGATGTTGATTACCGACGGACTGCCCACGGCGCATTTTGAGGGCTCGACCTTGTACATGTTGTATCCGCCTCACCGAGTGACCGAGGAAGCGACAATGCGGGAGGCAATGCTGTGCGCTCAGGAAGGCATCACCATCAATACTTTTTTGGTTCCCAGTTGGTCCCAGTCCGAAGAGGACATTCAGTTTGCTCATCGATTGAGTGAGTCCACTAAAGGGCGCGTGTTCTTTACCGCCGGCGGCGACCTAGATCGCTTTGTCGTTTGGGACTACATTCAAGGCAAGCGCGAGATCATCTAAGCGCAGAACTTATCCCGAGACCTCGTCGTAGATTTGAAATTCCTGTACGACTTGGGGGCTTTGAGAATTGCGTCAATAACTCCTATGATCCACGAGCTGTCTCGTCCCGCTATAAATGAGATCGACGTTAGTCTTTTTTTAGCACGCAGCCTGTCAAGCGCCAGCCGCTTTGCTCGTTCTCCATGACCCAGCCCATCGTGCCAAGGAATTTTGCGATCTCTCGGTAGTCCGCCGGTAGCTTACTGATGTCCAGCTTCACTTGAGGGCCGCCTTCTTTCACTTTGTTGGTCAGCCGTTCATTGGCCAGCAGTTCATTGGCCAGTTTGCCAATGAGCGACTTGGAGTCTGAAAGCTCACCCTTTTGCAGCATCGCGTAGTTCAGTTCAAGGGCTTTGTCGATGCGCCCGAAACGTAGCGAAGAAACTTTCGCGGGATCCGAAAGAGAGACAAGCATCTTCTCCATTCGGACATAGTCTGACTGCCCTGTGAGTGGCTTTTTGTCGGATGACGTCAGCAGCCGCTTGAGATACTGTTTGTCGTTACAGACAAAAAGGGTGTCTTTGGCGATAGAGATGTATTTCTTTTCGAATAGGGCAAACTGATTGCCTGCGTCATCGTCGTCGCCGAATTTTTCACTTTCGTCGTCGAATACGAGATCATCGTCGGAAAGATCCAAGTCATCTGCTTCTTGGGTGCGGTCGTCCTCGATCGCCTTGATACCGCCGAGCATGAGGGCCTTTCCTCGCACCGCGCGGCCTATGCTGTCAAGGATTTCTGCTTTTTGTTCGGCGCTGAGACCGGGCTTAAGTTTAATTCCAATCGCTAGTTTCTCGCTCTCATTGTCGAGCGGTTTCTTAATAGCGGAGATCATAGTGAACTGATTGTCCAGCTGGCCAATCAGTTTGGGGATATCGACGCGGAAGTCCGGTTCTTGCTTAATCGTGTCCAACAATCCCTTGAACGCGCCTTCTTCTTTCATAAACGAATCTACGATCGGGCCGATACCGTTGAGCGCTTTTGTGAAATTCCACTGCCCTGTGTAGGAACCGGTTACACTTCCGGGAACCCAAGCTGGAGGAGTATGCGTTGAACCGGGCATAGGTCCGAAATCGAGAATGCTGAGCATTCTTTTTTCCTCTTCAGTGCGGACTTTATCTTTCGGTGCCAAGACGAAGACTCGGAACAATGCTTCTTGGTCGGCGGTCGCGACGGAGACTGTGCCAGCGACCGAGCGAATCGCCCGCATCCCGTTGCGAGCCAAAACGGCTGTCCAATCGTCTTCCATTTTTTTGACGGGTTCGTTTTCAATTTCGATCGCCCGCGCCAGTTTGACATAGCCAAACGGCTCGATGAACCAACGCACATCATTGGGCGAACCGTTAGGCAGTTTGCACCCTTCCATGGCAAGCTTAAATGGCTCTTGGCTGGCAAGGTTCCCATTTTCTTGCGGGTCGAGCTTGATGATGCGGCGGAGTACCGAGCGGAATATTTTTTCATTGTTGGAAACCAGCATCCAGTTCCCAACGATAGCCTGAAGAGAAATGCGTTTGCGTTTGGCCCATTTTCGCTTTTTGGCAAATTCCCATTTCCCAACATCGATCCCATTGATCGCGACGTTGCCAAGTTTCACTGCCCCTTGACGTTTTTGCTCGGCTTCAATTTCAACGAGCAACTTCTGAGCGGCGGGCAGGTCCCGGCCAACGTCCGCCATCAGCACGACACCATGCGAGCCAGCGACAGCTTGTTGACCGGCGACTTCCGGTAGTATTCCAGCAACGCAGACTTCGCCAGCGTTGATCTTTTCGAATTGATCAAGACGAACGTCAAAACCAATTTTCTTATCTTCTAGCCAAGCACGGATCTGCTCTTTTGCATTATCTACAAACGGCTGTACCGCCGGGTCCCGGGCCAGTTGTCCAAACTGGCTCTTCGACAGATGTTCGCCGAGTGCTTTTGTGCTGGGGATTGAGATCCACGCGCGTGTGTCTGCCGGCAGAAAAATCTCACTGCGCGGAGTTGGCTGTGCAGCCGGGGCTTCCTGGCCAATTGCTAATTCAGAGGAAAAAACGAAAAGTGTGACGATATATAGAATTGCGATTTTTCGCAGAACCACTGAACTCTCCTTGTTGATTTACCAGT
>CALKXO010000220.1 GCA_938003615.1 uncultured Pirellulaceae bacterium
CAGCCAGTCGAGGCCAGAAAGTTGCAGTGATCGCCAAAACCGTCGGCGGTCAGTCGGAGGTGCTGAGCCTGAGTGTGGAAAGTGTTTCCGATACGATTGATCCCGAGACGCGCGCGTTGAGTTTTTATCTGACATTACCGAACGGCAAAAATGAATCTGCCGTTGGTCAGACATCAGCGGCCAATAAATTTGTCGCTTGGAAATTTCGCCCCGGTCAACGCATGGAAGTGCACATCCCTTCCGGCGAACCACTTGAGAACAAAATCGTTTTGCCCTCCGATGCCGTGGTGATTGACGGTCCTAACGCCTATGTGTTTGAGCAAAACGGTGACTTTTTCGATCGTCTGGACGTGGAAGTGTTGCATCGCGACAATCGCGCAGTGGTCATCGAAAATGATGGGACACTGATCGGGGCTACCATCGCGACCAAGGGGGCCTACCGGATGTATTTAGCCTTGAAGAACGAAGATGGCGGTGGGTTCGACCCGCATGCTGGGCACAGTCACTGATTTTTCCCGAAGATTTTCTGCCCGATGCTTTCGAGTTTCCTCAACAACGTTATCCGATTCGCGCTTACAAACCGCATGCTGGTTGCGGCGTGGGCGGTGGCGCTGTTGCTGATGGGCGCATGGAAAATTCCTGAACTTCCCATTGATGTGTTCCCCGACCTCAACCGACCGCGCGTCGTCATCATGACCGAGGCCCACGGACTGGCACCTGAAGAGGTTGAAACATTTGTGTCCCTGCCAATTGAAACAGCGCTCAACGGCGCCGCCGGCGTGCAGGATGTTCGGTCCGCATCAGGAGTCGGGCTGTCGGTGGTCTATGTCGAATTCGACTGGGGCACCGATATCTACACCGACCGGCAGGTCGTCGCCGAAAGATTGGCGACAGTTGACGAGCAACTGCCCGAGGGCGTTCGGCCTAACCTTGCCCCCGTGTCGTCGATCATGGGGCAGATCGTGATGCTAGGCATGCTGAGTGAAACCAGCGATGCGACGCGCTTGGCACGCTGGCAATCACGAACAGGGGACGCAGATGCGGCGATAATAGATCTAAACGGCGGAGTCGTTCCTGAGAGGATCCTTGAAAAAATCGCTTCCAGTCAAAACGCTGGCAAACTATCAAACGCTGGTAGAACATCAAACGCCAGAAACTTTCGTGTTACCACCGAAATTCGCGATACAAAATGGTTGCTTCAAGACCAAAGTCAAGACCGCTGGTATGCCGTCGTGGCAGATGAGACTGGTAATTTGGAGCTTCACCGCCGTACCAGCCCGATGGAAATGCGGACCCTCGCCGACTGGGTTGTGCGGCAGCAGATCCTCACCATTCCCGGGGTGGCTCAGGTGTTTGTAATGGGCGGCGACCGCAAGCAATTTCAGGTGCTGGCCGATCCAACGCTGATGCTCAAATACGGCGTGACCCTTCACGAAATCGAAGACGCACTCGCACGCAGCAACGAAAACGCGACCGGCGGCTACCTTGATGATCAGGGCCCCAACGAATTGTTGGTCAGAGTGCTGGGGCGCGTCGGCACGTTAAAAGAATTGAACCAGATTGTGGTCAAGGGTAACGCCGGTAAGCCGATTTTGCTGAATCAAGTCGCGGCGGTCACTGCTGGTGCGCAGGTGAAACGCGGTGATAGCGCGGTCTACCAGCGGCAGGGAGCCGGCAACGAAGCACGTTGGGTGGGCGGCCCGGGAATTGTTATGACGGTCAACAAACAGCCCGGCGCCGATACTCGGAAGGTCACCAATCGCATTGATGAGTTGGTCGAGACACTTCAGGGGCGGCTGGGCGACGACATTCGCATCGAAACCAAAATCTACCAACAGAAACAGTTCATTGATCTGGCGATCGAAAATGTCATCGAGGCATTGCGTGATGGTGGCTTGTTGGTGGTGGTGATTTTGTTTCTGTTCCTCTTAAACTTTCGCACGACCATTATCACGCTGACCGCGATTCCACTGTCAATCGTCGTCACGGCGCTTGTGTTTTGGATGTTTGGATTTTCGATCAATACGATGACGTTAGGTGGACTGGCGGTCGCGATTGGAGAATTGGTGGATGACGCGATTGTCGATGTGGAAAATGTCTTCCGGCGTCTAAAAGAAAACCGACGACTGGCTCAACCGAAGAACGCGCTACTGGTCGTGTTTCAGGCCAGTGCCGAGATCCGAAACAGTATCGTGTTTGGCACGATGATTGTAATCCTTGTTTTTCTTCCCGTGTTCGCCCTGACCGGAATGGCGGGAAAGCTATTCGTGCCGCTAGGCGTTGCCTACATCGTTTCCATTTTGTCCAGCCTTGTCGTGTCGCTGACGGTGACGCCCGTGTTGGGGTACTGGTTGCTGCGGGGGCAGAGGACCGAGAGTGATGAAGGGGAAGGGGAAGGGGAAGGGGAGATTGAATTTGATTCGTTCTTGCTGCGTTTTTTGAAGTGGGGCGCTGGCGGACTAATCCGTTTTTCAATAAAGGCTGCGCGACCGATTTTGTTCGTGGCCACGCTGTTGGTGATCCTCGCAGCGGTGGTGCTGATGGCGATCGACCAGACCTTTCTACCTCCCTTCAACGAGGGCGCGGTTCAGGTCAACGTGTTCATGCCGCCGGGGACTTCGCTGGATCGTTCGTCACAGATCGCTTCGTCGGCCGGCAACTTGATCCGCGCCGTCCCCGAGGTCGTCACGCTGTCGCGCAGAACCGGCCGCGCCGAACTGGACGAACATGCCGAAGGTGTCAACGTTACCGAGTTCATCGCCTCCACGAAGGACTCGGCCCGTTCGCGCGAAGCGGTCCTTGCTGACATTCGTGAGCGTTTGGATGAAGTGCCTGGCATTCAGGTCAGCGTCGAGCAACCGCTGGCTCATTTGATATCGCACATGATTTCCGGAGTCAAAGCTCAAATCGGTATCAAACTGTATGGTGATGACTTGGATAAGCTTCGTCGGTATGCGCGGCGGATTGAGGCCGCAGTCGAGCAGGTTCCCGGTACGGTAGATGCTCAAGTCGAACAGTTGACCGAGATTCCTCAACTACGTATCGAAGTGCTGGGCGATCAACTGCCACAGTACGGTCTGACGCGCGGCGATGTGACGGAGTTGATCGAAACTGCCATGAATGGAAAAGTCGTTTCGGAGATCATCGAAGGGCAAAGACGTTACGAATTGGTGGTGCGGCTGGCGGAATCAGCGCGCGAAGACGTGGCGGGCTTGGGGCGCTTGTCGATCAATCTTCCCGATGGCGGAACGACGAAGCTAGAGAACGTGGCGCGCGTTTATGAGTCTTCCGGCCCCAATGAAGTTAAACGAGAAAAAGTTCGGCGGCGAATCGTCATTCAATGCAACGTGGCCGGTCGAGGTCTTGTCGACGTGGTACAAGAGGTCAAAGAGCGCGTCGGGAAAATCGAAGCGGAGTTGCCAGTGGGCTATTTCGTTGAATACAGTGGGCAGTTCGAGAGCGAGCAGAAGGCGTCTCGGATTATTGCGATTCTGTTTGCGGTATCGCTGTTGGGGATGCTGTTTTTGTTGTACACAATCTTTGGCAATTTCAATCTTGCGTTGCAAGTCATGGTGGCGCTTCCGATGGCGTTTGTTGGCAGCGTTTTGGCTTTATTGATCACTGGTCAGATGCTATCCATCGCCGCAAAAATCGGATTCATTTCATTGTGCGGAATCGCTTCCCGCAACGGTATTCTATTGATGAATCATTACTTGCATCTGGTCAAACATGAAGGCGAGACGTGGTCCAAGGAGATGATCGTGCGGGCCGGCAAAGAGCGTCTTGCTCCGGTATTGATGACCGCGCTGACGTCCGGCATCGGTTTGGTGCCGCTAGCCATGGCGGCGGGCGAGACGGGCAAGGAGATCCTCTATCCTGTTGCGACGGTGATCATCGGTGGCCTGATTTCCAGCACCCTTCTCGAGTTCCTCGTGCGACCTGCCCTGTTCTGGCAATTCGGCCTCGAAGCGGCTAAGCGGGCCGTGGAAGAGAAAGCAGATGCGGTTGAATTGGTCGAAGAAGGCGAAACGTAACGGGCGAATAGTGCGGCCTCATTAACCATCAGCTTTGTTTTCGTTGGAAACGATTGAATACCCGATCGGCCCCTAACGTATCATTGCCGTGTGAAACATCGACGTCGCCACGATACGAGAGTTAAAATGGCATCAGGGAGCCATATTGTCACAGGAAGCGGTCGACTGGCTGTGCAAGCGAAATCATTTGCCAGTTCAAACAGTTGCCAGGATTTGGTGTGTCATCACGCAAGATTGCGATATTGTTCATCACGACCTGCGAAACGAACCCGTTGTAGAGCTCGTCTACGGGCAGGAGGTAGATGAGCCGGATAAGGGCTACAGCTGGGGTAAGAACGCTCGTACGCTTCATGTTCACGATGAAGGCTTGCAAAAGTCGTTCGCATTTCACATCCGTGACCGACGCCCGATTCCACGAGGTCACCTCTGTCGATTCAAACCGCTATCTGATTGCCTCGCGCCCCGCATCGTCAAATTGTTAGTCCGTTGGGTCTCACGCAAGTACTTCCGAGCCGCATTCCCCGACAAATTCAACAAACGAATTGACCGAAAGACCGAATCCAAAATCAAAAAGCTGCTGAGCAGGAGCCAAGGTCAGCTAAAGGAAATTCACATTAACGTTTCGTCGAAGGAATTGAACGACGGTGAAGACTACAGAATTATTGTTCTTTGCATCGCGGACGCGGAATACGCAGAACAGAAAGACGCCTACGATGCAACAATGAAAATCGGAGCAGATCTTGAAAAGCTGCTGGATAGTTGCGATGGAATCAAAGGCGCGAAGTGCGAAGTCCGTTTCCCTGATGAAGTCACACTTGAAGATTTGGAACCGATGGATCGCTGGGATTTCGACAGCATCACAATTCGACAATCCGACTCGATCGACGATGCTCCAGTCGATCACTAGCGTCATCTGTGACGAGACTAGTAAGAAAATATCTGGTAAACAAAAAAGAAGCCAATGGTGGGCTACATAGCTCCAAAACTAACGAGATTCCTTGAGCGCCGAATATTGGCTGGGTGTTAGTATTCCTTGAATGGAATCGCCTGAGACGCCGCGCGAGTTGAGCTTGGTCCATTGCTCAGGGGTTAAGTCAAGCTTTTGAAGCATGGATTTGGCCCGAGACAACTGCCGCTTTTGATCGCTCTCGGGGGCGCGGCGATAACCGGTGCTGAAGTCAAAATTCTTCACGGTTCTGAGCCGGGTTTTATCTTTGACCAACTTCCGATCGGCCAAGTCTGGCAAATACACCGCCGACGCACATTCAAATTTCTCTGCTTCAGCAACGAGCGTCAGCAAGTCAATTTCTCGGTCATCGTATTTCACGACCACCACTTCGCGCCCGTCATAGAATCCGGCTTCGGTTTCGACCACACCCTCGAGCGAGCCCAATTTTGCTTCGCCGGTCCAAAAGCAATACATGGCGAACGCGGCAATCTTGTTACTGGCGGCCCGATCAGAACTCTGACCTTCTTTTGCTGAACCTTGCGACGAACTCTTGCTGACCTCCAACGCCTTCGCCATCCGGCCAAGTGTTCCCCTCACGTCCCACACTTTGTCTTTGCGTGGAATCAGATCCTTCAAATCGGCATCGAGAAATCGCATCACTTGGTAATTCCAAGACTGTTCGTTGAATTGTTTCAAGATCTTTTGGTCGTAGCCGCCTGCATTGTTATAGATGGCAACAGGAATGAAATCACGTTCTAGGATTTCGACGACTCGCGGCTGGGCCAACACCTGCTGGCCATATCGTTTGCAACCCGATCAGCCGGGTACTTCTTGAAACAGAAGAGCAATCGGTTTGTTGTACTTTTTTGATTTCGCGACGGCGTCTTCAAGATTACGCCCCCACGCGACCTTCCCCAGTTCGACCGGCTGCCGCACTATAGATTTATTCTCAGCGCCAGCTTTGGTACCGGAACCGTCTTGGGCCACGGCTACCGTGGTGACTAACGCCATCAGAAATAGGCAACCAATTCCAAGGATGGCCAAGATCGCGATAGTGCCGTTATTTTTCATGGCTTGACTTTTCTCGAAGAACAATTTGAATCTGTCGTGCGTTCGGCTCATCGAACGTGTTTCTTTGACGCAGGCTGGGATAAAATCTTTCGTAGAAAGATGACGCTTCCAATGTTTAATTGGGCAAACAAGAAGAGTTTGCAGCGATCTCATACTGCTTATTGATATTTATGTGTAGCCGCTTCTCTCTGAGGCTGTGAATTTTTGAGACATTGTTTTTGTAAAGATCGATCGCGCCGTTCGTAGTACCGGCTTTAGCCGGAATTTGACATGATATCCCGGTTCGATTCCGCCTAAAGGCGGTACTACAAACATCCTTGCGAAAAATTCACAACCTCTCTGAGAAGCGTGTCTCTCTCGGAGATCGAGACCTACTGATGCTACGGGGCCAGGCGTTTCTTCTGCCATGTTCCCTGATCGTCCTGAACAAACACGATGCGGTCGTGGAGGCGGTTTAATCGTCCTTGCCAGAATTCGATACGCGTGGGAACGATATGGTAACCGCCCCAATTTTCGGGCAACGGTATCGCTTGGCCTTCAAATTTCGACTCCAGCTCGCGCTGCATTTGCTCCAGTTCCTCCCGTGATTCGATTTCAGAAGATTGCCGAGAAACCATTGCACCGATCTGGCTGCCGCGCGGGCGTGAGTGAAAATAACTTTCCGATGTTGCTCGATCCGTTTTTCGGATAGCGCCCTCCATGCGCACCTGTCGGCCGAGCCACGGCCAATGAAACGTGGCGGCGGCGCGCGGGTTGGAAGCAATCTGCTGCCCCTTGTCCGAATCGTAATTCGTAAAAAACTGAACCCCCGTCTCGGTCATGCCTTTGAGCAACACCCAGCGACAAGACACGTTCCCTTCTCCGTTGGATGTAGCAACCGCCATCGCATTGGGCTCAAACAATGGATCAGGACAACTCTCCGACGCCGCCTTGAACCATTGCTGGAACGATTGAATCGGGTCGTTGGGTAGATCGGCTGGGTCGAAACCGGCCGTCTCGTACTCTTTTCGGAGCGCTTTAAAATCCATGCTGTTCTCTTCAAATGGTTTGTGTTTTATGGCGGGAGGAAGTGGCATACGGCAACCGTCGGCTACAGACCGGACGGCTTGCGCCGTTCCGCTAACTGAAAAATGGGCCAGAGAGTTCGCGCTGTTCCGCTGATTTTAAAGCGTTAGGGCGCAAGCCCTCCGGTCTGCCGCCTCAGCCCTCGGGATCAGCCAACTCGCAAACATCACTTGCCAGCGACAAATCATCGACAACCTTCAGATGCCCGATTTAAGCAACCGCCGTATCACGATATGATATTCTCCTCGGCCCCAGAATATCATACCGCTAAGAAGTTGAGAGATTAATCAGATGGCATCAGAAAACCCACAGCCCAAGGGTGAAGTTCGTATCGAAAAAGACTCGATGGGCAAAGTCGAAGTTCCGGCGCAGGCCTATTACGGAGCCCAAACCCAACGCGCTGTTGAAAACTTTCCCGTCTCAGGATGGGAGATGGCGCCTGCCATGATCGCGGCCATGGGACGCGTCAAATACGGTTGTGGCGTCGCCAATCGCGACCTGAAAAAATTGACCGACACGGGTAAAAATCCGCTAAGTGAAAAACAAGTCACTTCGATGCTCGCTGCCGCCCAAGATGTTATTGATGGAAAACTGAACGACCAGTTCCCAATCGATGTCTTTCAAACTGGCTCGGGAACGTCGAGCAACATGAACGTCAACGAAGTGATCTCCAACCGGGCGATCGAAATTGATGGTGGCGATCGGTTTGCGGAAATCAAATCGATTCATCCCAACGACCACGTGAATATGGGACAGAGTACTAACGACACTTTCCCAACGGCGATCCACGTTGCCGCGGCGGTCGAGATTAAAGAACGGCTGCTTCCGGCGCTGAAGCGGTTGGAAGAAACATTGTTAGGCAAAGCCAATGATTGGGACGCAATCATTAAAATTGGCCGGACGCATCTGGCTGACGCAACGCCGTTAAGGCTTGGGCAGGAGTTCGGTGGATTCGCGCGACAGATCACACTGTCCATTGGACGCGCCGAAAAAGCTATTGAAGCGGTTTTGGAACTTCCTGTTGGTGGAACAGCAGTCGGTTCTGGCATCAACACGCATCCCGAATTTGGCAGCCGCGTTTCCAAATCGTTGGCGGATCAGACCGGCATTCCATTCATCGAAGCGGTCAATCATTTCGAGGCCAACGCGCAACGCGATGGCTTGGTCGATTGTCATGGCCAGTTAAAGACCATTGCTTCTACCCTGTTCAACGTCAGCAACAACATCCGCTGGTTGAGTGCCGGCCCACGTTGCGGCTTCAACGAAGTCATCCTGCCAACCCGCCAACCGGGTAGCTCGATCATGCCGGGGAAGATCAACCCGGTGATGTGTGAGAGCATGATGCAGCTGACGGCGCGCGTGATGGGCAATGACCAGACACTGACAATCTGCGGTGCTGCCGGTGGCCAATTTCAGCTGAACATTATGATGCCCGTGATGGGCCATACGACCTTGGAGAGTATTGCCCTGTTGTCCAGCGGCACCGAAGCGTTTGTCGATTTCTGTGCGGCCGAGATGGAAGCCAACGTCGAATCGTGCAATGCGGCGGTAGAGAAAAGCCTGTCGATGTGTACCAGTCTCAACCCGTATATCGGTTACGAGAAAGCAGCCGAGATTGCCAAAGAGGCGTTCAAAACTGGAAAGACGATTCGCGAGCTTTGCATCGAGATGAATGTGCTGCCCGAGGATCAGTTGACTGAGGCACTGGATCCGATGCGCATGACCGAGCCGCAGGCTTGAGGTCATCGAGACTGCGGACGCTGGCATGATAAACGCCCGTTTTTTCCAAGTGTTTTCTGGGGTAGGACGTTTTTTGCCAGCGTTGTAAATTAGTGAGTGCTAAGAGTCGCCGTTCGATTTTGCGAAACGGCGTAATTTCGCGGAGCGAAATTCGACTCACTAAAACTCTAGGGAGGGATGACGTGTCAAAAGAATCGAAATTTGTCTGTCAATTGGTCACAGCGATTCTGTTACTATCTTGCGTTTGGGTACCATCGAGTTTTGCTGGCAAGCCCGAGCGCCCGCCAGAAGCTGATGCGCCGGTTGATCTAGAGACTGATCCCAATGATTCCGCGCTGACGGCAAACGATAAGTCTCCTATCGCGACTCCTCAACGCGATTCGCAAACGGCCGAAACAGCTCCCAGCCATGCGGATTTGGTCAACCAGATTTACGCGCAAACGAAATCAGCCAAATCGGCCAAGGACTTTTCAGCGATCGCGCTTCGCTGTGAAAGTGCTTTGGAACCGTCCGTGGGGCTGACAGCTCAGCACCAGAAAGACGTCAACGGATTGCTGGCATGGGCACTGTGCCGACGAGGTCAAGAACGCGTCGATCTTGCCGTTAGTCTGCGTTCGGCTGGAAACCCGGACCAGTTCAATGCCGTGCTAAACGCAGCAATGAGCGATTTCAACCAGTCACTCTCAGCCGATGATTCGCGCTGGAAGACTTTTTTTAGCCGCGCGATCGCCTTGGCTAATCTTAATCAGACCGAGGACGCGCTGCGTGATTTGGACAAAGCGCTTCAGTTGAATCCTAAGTCGAAGAAGGCGCGCTTTAAT
>CALKXO010000221.1 GCA_938003615.1 uncultured Pirellulaceae bacterium
AGTCAAGCGGGAGGAACGAATTCGCGTGGTCGATGGTATCATGTCCGAAGGCTGGATCGAGACTTGGCCACGCATGGGATCGACCCTCCTAGAACCGTGGCATCACGACTCAACGCGCGGGTACGAAAAATTTCACGCAACACTGCAAACGGTTCGTCGTCAAGCGAAAATCCGAGTGATTCCAACGGGTGATAGTTATGCCATCGACGTCAAAGTCTTCAAGGAATTGGAAGACAACGATCGACCGATAGGTTCACCTCTAGGAGGCAACGCAATGCGTTCTGATAACTCACTGGACGTTGATCGGCAGGATGATTTGACCTTCGGTGACACGCGCGCGTGGATTCCGATGGGCCGCGACATTTCTCTAGAGCAGCGCATCCTCAGAAACATTCAACAACGCCTAGCCCAAACACCGGCAACTCAATAGAGCATTCGCCATCTGGTATCCCCTAGTCACCATCCTCTAGTCACCATCCTCTAGCAATTCGTCACTCGATGAACTTGACGGAAGGATAGTCGCAGACGGCGGGTTTCCGTTGGAGGTCGGCGCTCCGAGCACTGAATCAAACAAAGGCGTCGCCTGAATCACTGCCGGCGATTCCTCCGTCAGCGGTGCGATTTCCGATACGCTAGTTTCTTTCCGGGAACGCGGTTTCCCTACTTTCTTTTTTGTCGAACGCGGCTTGCTGTTTCTAGGTTTCTTGTTCGCCGATTTCGCAGGCGCCACAAGCTTCACGCCCAGTTTTTCCAACAATTCCTGTACGGCTTGATCTCGATCGACGTCGAGCGTTCCGATGATTGTTTCGGCGCTGGCCTCAGCGGCTTTTAACGAAACGATCTCAGCCTGTTGGGCTTTGGTTTTATCTTCCAGTTGCGCGATTTTCTTTCGTACCGACGCTAATTTGAATTGCTGTTCGGTGCGTTGCTTTTCAAACTTTTCGAGGATCGAGTCAATGCTGTTGCGCTTAGTTTTGGCCTTAGATTTCTTGCGAGCTACCACCTTGGTTTTGGGCGCCACAGATTTTGTTACTTTCTTCTTCTGCGAGGTCTTTGGGGGAGTGACCGATGGTTTTCTACCACTGGCTTTGCTTGGTGTTTTCTTCTTGGCTTTGCGGGCTGCGGCCATAGCTGGGGTTCCGTAAGTTCCGATGATGTGTTGATCAAGATACGTAATTATGCAAACCGAATTGTAGTTGGCAAATTGACAAACTCCAATCGAATGATGGCAATCTTGCCTCGACAAACAGAATAACCCGCATTGCATAACATGCTGCGTAACCTGCGAGCGTCGTTTTAATCGTTCAAAGCTGTCAAATGTAAATTTTTACAGCCGATCCGCTGTCTGATCCGTTTCTCGCCGATGACAAAGAAACGCCTGTATGCGTACATCTATTAGCCAGTCTTTTCAGCAAGCTTCGTAACAACACCGGCCAAAAAAATGAGTACTGAAATACCTTCCAGCAGCCAACCAAATACCTCTGTAACCGGTGGTCAGCAGTCCGGCGGACAGCCTCCGGTTGTATTTTCAGATCGACGAAATACGGAAGCTGGTAGAAAAAGTCCTGGCCTCGAACGACGTCAATTTTCCGATAGTCACGATAGCTTGTCTACTGATGCAGCGGAATTAGGACGCGCCATTGACCAATACAAATTGGTTAATCGCAGACGTTACGTTTCTTACGAAGAACTATTGTCGATCATGCAATCGCTGGGCTACGCGAAAGGACCACAGTAATCTACCTCCGCAGTGATAACAGCGGCCCTTTGAGAAGTGGATCGGTCAGCTGATCGATCGAAAGCGTGCCGACCATCACGTCCTTATCGTCAACGACTTTCAAAATCGTTTCACGGTTGGTTTGCATCCGCAACAGCGTCTCTCCAAACATGTCGCTGGCGTGGACAACGGGCAATTCATGTAACACGCGTTCAGGAATTTCTCTGCTGCCGCCGTCTTCTTGATCTGCAGTTTGATTCTGCTGAATCAGTAACTCTACCGCCCTTACGTACCCAACCGGTTGCATTGGAGATGCTCCGAAAATAACGATGTCTGGTAACTCTCTGCGGGCGGCAAGCTTCCGAATCTCTTCAGCACTTGCAGTTTCGGGCAACGCCACCATCTTATTCATTGGCGTGCAAAAGTCGCCGACCGGCGCTGAGGCAACCAATGAGAAGTTCTGTCCCAGAATCCGCTGACTGGGATGAATGATGCCAGCTTCCATTCCATCATCAAGGACTTGTTGGAGTTCCTTACGCGCCAGCGTCAGTCGTACCCGTTCCGGTGCTTGCCCCAGCAACCATTCCAACAGCTGGCTCATCGCCCAAAGTACCGCCGACGCAGGTGCGAACAAGATCGCAAAGAACAGGAACAACGGGGCAGCCATCCGAAGCAGCATATTGGGAGCGTGGAAGAAGAGGTTTTTCGGCAAGAGCTCGCCATAGACAAATAGCAGTGGGGCCAACATCACTGGCGCCAGCATTTCGGCAATACTAGAGTTGGAAACTTCATTGGTCAGCAAAACAATGGACAAGCTAGTTACGTAGTTCGCCACGTTGTTACCGACAAGGCTCGTCGCGACAAACAGCCCCGGATTGTTCACCAACCACAACAGCCGCCGCGAGATCGCATCGCCTTCAAGGTTCTGAATCACCAACCGGACGCGACTGGCTCGGTAGAATCCAGTTTCTGATCCGCTGAAAAAAGCGCTAAGGAATACACCCATCGCCAAGAGAATCAACGAGAAAAAGATCATTCGCCGTCCTCCTGAGAACTGCTTAGGCGAATCTCTATCAGCAAATTTGCCCGTCCTTTGGTCTCCAACACCTTGATCTTTAGCCTACCCCAGCGACATTGATCGCCGGGCTCCGCCAGTTTCTGCAGTGCTTCGTGAACGACGCCACCGAGCGTGACGCAGGATGTCTCTTGCAAATCCACGTCAAGCGTTTTCTCAAGCCGACGGAGGTTGACCATCCCCGCGACGTGCCAGAGGTTCTCATCGATTTGCTGAACTGGATCACCCTCGAGCAGTCGTTTACTTCGACTGGGATGGTTACTGAAGACTGCGTCCAACACATCTTCGATGGTCAGGATGCCGATGGTGTCGCCGAATTCATTGACCACGACAGTCACCTCGCGCTGGCGATGCGACATCTTTTCGAAAGCGTCAGCGGCTGTTGAGCACCAAGGCAGATACAGCACAGGTTCTGCATGGCGATCAATGTCGGTTTCGGGAAGATCGAACTGGTTGTCCAATCGAATCGCCTTTGCAATCTCCGCGCTGTCGGGTTCAGCAACCAAAATGTAGCCGCTTGGTGGTAAGTGTTGCAGATCCTGCAACTTAACCGGCGGGTGATAGGTGACGAATTGTGTGCGTGGCCGCATAAATTCGTCGACCCTGATATCGGACATGTCCACGATGTTCTGAAGAACGGATTGCTCGTGCTTGATCAATGCTGGGTCGCTGCCCGAATGAGCAATGACGCGTTGGACATCGTCCAGTTCAAGCCAAGCCTCTTCTTTGAATCCTGGCCAGATGATTCTGCGCGAGATCATATAGATGGACTGCAGCATAGGCATCAGAGGGTCGACCAATTTAACCGCGATTGCCAACGGGACGCTTAAAAATGTGGCAATCGGGCGGGGTTTCAAGACCGCCATGCTTTTGGGAACCATCTCGCTTAAAAAGATGATTGCCAATAATGACGCCACGGCAAATAAGATTGCACCGGTTTGCCCCAGCTGAGGAATTCTCTCGATGCGAATCGAACAGATGGAGCTGATAGAGAAATAAACGACGTTGATCAACAGATTCCAAAACAGAATCGCTGACAACAAACGGTCGGGCTGGTTGAGTAGATCCGCGGCCGTACGCTCAGCCGTTTTCCCGCTTTCCATCGCTCGCAACTGTCGTGGACGCAAGTAAAACAGAGCCGCCTCACTGGCGGAGAAGAAGCCTGAAAAGGCCATCAGCACGACCATTGCGACCAACCATGGTGTCAACGCAGCCAGCTCATTCATTTTCTGCCGTTTTGGCTCGACGAGTAGAAACCAAGAACTCGCTTAGACGAGGCAGCGCAATCGCGACGGTGGCGAAACTGTAGACGCCCGTCAGGACGATGAAGGCTTCGAGATATCCCCCCAGCAGTAAACTGGTGATGGAGTAGAACATCGACAGCGGAAGGGCAAACGAAGCCAACGCCAGCGCGGATGAGGGTGTGTGCCAGCCCAATGCAACGTACAGACCAATTGCACCGCCAACCAAACACGCAAGGAATGGGCCGAACTGTGCCTCGACACTACCGGTGAATGAAACCATCATCACCATGCTTGTAATCACGCCCAGAAAGAGAAAGAACACCGTCCCGAGGCTAACCCCAATCGCCTGCCGACTGAAGTTATATGACATCCCGACGTGAATTCCTAAAACGATCACGAACACATTGATGGCGATAAAACCGAGTGAGAGATAGACGCTGTTCTCGATACTGATTGCGCCGCACCAGCAGAGATAAGCAATCATCGCCAACGGAAGCAAAATCATGTCCGCAGCAATGGCCATCACGCCAAATAGTTTCCCAAACAGGAATTCTTTGGGGGATAGATCGGTGACCATCAACAAATCGAGCGCCCTGCCGTCGCGCTCGGTCGTGATCGCCGTAACGGCCAACGCGTTGACCATAACAAGGCTTACGAATAAGAAGGGAGCGATTGGTTTGGCAATCAGCGGGATACTGACTCCCGAAACAGATTGGCCAATCGAAAATCCCGACACCGTCAGCGAATAGATGGCGGCAAACACAAACGCCGCCAGCAACCAGTAAGCCGCTCGGATGAACAGGATCTTTTTCCCGTACGCCCAGGTGCAGATCTCACGCCACAGCACCGGATTGTCCCAGACCCGGCGACTCTTTTTGTTGGTGCTGCGTGTTCGGTCATCGACGTGCCCAACGCGGAATTGCTCCCCCTGTGAAACGGCCTGTTTTCCTGTCAGCGATGCGACATTGGTAGGTTCAGGTTCGGAAGTTGCAGCCTGTTCATCGAGAGTGATGGCAGGCGTTTGGTCTTCAACACCGATCACTTTTCCGGTGAACATGTCCACGTCACCCGTGGTACCCGCATCAGATGAGGGAGCTTGTCCCGGTCGCACATCACGACTGGGGTTCCACCGTCTGACTCGAACAATGGTCAATCCGCAAAGTGCAACCGAAATCAATGATGCCGTAATCAAAAATGGAACGACATCGGTCGCCCACGTTTCAATAACCGTTGGGTGGCTAGCAGCAAGAATTGCCCGGAAAGGGCTGGCAATGGCAGCCAACTGACTGCTTGCGACGCCAAAAATCTCAATGGGCAGTAAGGCGAGTCCTTCGAAAACCCCCACCCAAAAAACAATGGCCAATGCAACCAAGGCAAGCGCCTGAAAAGTCTTCTCCCTCCAGAATGCGAGCGTCGCCCCTAGGCTTCCAGCGGCGAGGACTGCGGCAGCCGTAACGGCGAACGACCAGCCAACTTGCAAAAACGAGGTTCCGCCGAAGAGAACGATCAGCATGAAAATTGGTAGACTGGCAAACAGCATCACGCCAATATTCAGTAGACTGGCCAATAGCTTCCCCAGC
Organism: uncultured Pirellulaceae bacterium; assembly: GCA_938003615.1. Classification (GTDB taxonomy): domain Bacteria; phylum Planctomycetota; class Planctomycetia; order Pirellulales; family Pirellulaceae; genus Mariniblastus. The sequence continues at coordinate 5,617 of CALKXO010000221.1, forward strand.
ACCAGTTCGCTGTTGGAAAGCCGACTCATCAGCAGCAAGATCAGCGTTTCGCGATCTTTTTCGATGGCAACGTTGCTGGCGGACTGGATGGCGGCTAAAAACAACATCAGCGCTAACTGAAGAGGCGCCAGGATCTGAAACAATGCAGCGCCAAAACGGGACATGTCTCCAATATTGAGAATTCGTTGGGTGCCGGTCAAAACCAGCCACGCCGTAAACGTCAGTAGTAGAAGCGACAGAGTGTACCCCCCCCGAGTCACAAAATGCCTTTTCCGCCGAGGTACAACGGCGGCTTCACGAGTGAAAACGGGACCAATAAACAAGCCAAAGTTCTCCAAATTTGGGGCAATTAGTCCATGATGACTGCTAGTTCACGTTCTCGCAAGCCTGGCCTTTTAGAGTACGAAAAACGTGTCATCCTTATTATAAAGACTGAAAGTTGACCAGCCGCTTATCCATAATAGCGAAAACCCACCATTTATCGGCTCAAACGTCTTTTGAAATTATTAAATCATTCGACAATAAACGTCTGAAATCGCGCATCTTTCATGAGTTCTTGGTACTGCTTTGACTTCCACTTCCAAAAACCCAGCTCCAGATTCACCTGATCCCGATTCGCGGGATCAGGTGGGAGCGCTGGGAAGTCAGGGATTTTCGGTCGACGTCGATCAGGCGTTCGAGCAATTTGCCAAACCGCTAGAGAATTTCCTGATAGGGATTCTAAAGAACGGTGCGGAAGCCAATGATGCGTTGCAGGCCACTTTTGTCAAATTGATGGAAAAGGGCGACACCATCCTCCAAGAGTCAGCACTAAAAAGCTGGTTGTTTCGGGTGGCGTACAATGAAGCGATGCTGATCAAACGAAAAGATGGAATCACCCGAAAATATATTGAAAAACTTGCATGGCACGTCACTCCCAAAGTAGAGTCTGAGCAACCTGCTGATCGAATGCTCGATCATGAGCGGCATCAAGAGGTCGCGCAAGCTTTGGATCAACTTTCCACTGTTCAACAAGAAGTGGTCCGCAAACGAATTTACGAAGGGCTTAAGTTTCGCGAAATCGCCGAACAACTGGATCTCCCCTTGGGTACAGTTTTGGCTCGGATGCACTCAAGCTTGAAGAAATTGAAGATCGTATTAGAAAATGAATCCTGAAACACCAAATCACGAAACCGCGCGCAGCGCTCCCAACCCGGGCGAATACGTCTTTCCCAATGATTCGGCCGATGCTGCAGGTTCCGATTCAACAAACGCTGATTCAACAAACGCTGATTCAGGTAGCGAACAAGACCGCTTGCAGTGGTTGGCGTTTTGCTACGTGGCCGACGAACTTACGGCCGATCAAGTCGCTGATTTTGAAGGCAGACTTGCAACGGACTTGAAGGCTCAAGAAGCATTGACATCGGCAGTTGAGTTAAGCAGCGGAGTCTACGGACACTTTCAGCTCGAGGCAGAATCACCAGATGGTCCGAAACGGTTGCATCGTGCGGGTAGCAGAAATAATTCGGCAAATCGATCGTCGATATTGTCGCGCGTGCTACTGCTGGCAGCGGCCGTTCTAGTGATGGCCTTCATTTCTCGTGGGCTGGTCCAAGACGGCAATCAGAGCACCGCTCACAACCGTCTCAACGACCAAACTTCCTCCTCTCAGCTGTCGATTCTGGCTGACAGTTGGATAAACAGTCTTGGTGTCAATGAGGTCGAGATGGCTGACAGCGATGAATCCGAATGGAATTCTGAAGGTTTTGACGAAAGCTCGCCGTTGATCGACTCAAGCAGAGATGGAGACGACCTTGGCGTGGACGCAAACTTAATTTCCTTCTACTCCGAAATGCTCGACAGCGCCCAAGAAGAGAGCCTTTTGAATTCTGATTTGCCAATCCAAAAAGCAGGAGTCGAGCTCTGATGCGAATCCCAGGCAATCTTTTTTCGGTGGGTGTTTTGTGTGGTTTTAGTGTATTTGCGTTGGCTTCGATCGCCGACGTTGATTCTATCAATGCCGCTTCTGACCCCGTCAAACAATCGGCGCGATCAGAAACGTCTTCGTCGGCAGTTAACCTCAAAGTAAAGAAGGTTGACGGCAATTCGAATTCAGCATCAAGTACAGACGATCCATCCAAGGAAAAACGAAAAGCGAAAGCCCTTAGAGCCCGACGACAGGTCGTTCTTGATTTTCTTGACCAATACTTCCCCGAACTTAAAACGTCGCTTCTCAATTCTGAGGAAAAGTCTCCGGGCAAATTCCGAAGTGCAGTTTTCCGACTGAGCAAGGACATCATTCGCCTGCGAAATATTGAGCAAAACCAGCCCGCGAAATTCGAGCTGATGGTCGAACAGTGGAAGCTGAAAACACAAATTGAGATCACAATCGCGAAGTACGCCAAAAAAGAAAGTGGCGATCAGCTAGACGAGCGTTTGAACCCTCTCGTTGAGCAAATGCTAGACATCCGTAAGTCAATTTTCGTCCTAGATCGAGAATCGACAGTCAAAAGACTCTCCAGCATCGACAAAAAACTTCACTACCTTGAGAACAGTCGCGATCGCGCAATCCAAAACAACCTGAGATTGTTTCGAAAGTCCGCGGATAAGATCCGAAGCAAACAAAAAGGGAAATCGAAACAGCGGCAATCGGGAAAAACAGAAGCCGCCACCGACACACTGACGGCAGAGGAGAATCCATAACAGACTCGGCGAACCACCAACCTAAAAAACCACCAACCTAAAAAACCACGAAGCTTGAGGACCAACAAGAGCCCGTCATCGGTGTACTTTAATCCCCACGCCACTTCCCCACTTCCGATTTCGCGTTCGAATCACTTCCTCTTTTTGACACAACTCTCCCCCTCTTTACCACATCGCACATCTGCCACTTCCAAACTCCCCAAACCACATCGCTGGGGAGAGCAGACTTGTGCTCGCCCTGAACGCCGGGCTTCGGCTTCAGGGCTTTTTTCGTTAGTCGCGCCATTCTAAGCATTTTTGTACTGCCTTCCGGTGATGCAGATTTCCTCTTCGACTGCTACGATTACGAGTGCACCGTGCGACTGCCTCAAAGAGGTATTTTGAATTCACTTCCCATTCGGCAAAGCCGTAGCCGTTTTCCGGACAACCACTATGAAGATTGGGCGTACTTTTTCTGGGCTGTTATTTGTATTTGCTGCCGCCTGTATTGGCCTCGCACTTGTCTATCTGCCCAACTTGGTCGTCTCCAACTATCGCGCGGTCGAACTGCTCGGACGACCGTGGGCGATCCTATACTTGTGCGTCGTGGGACTTGGATTGCTGCTGTTGGTCGGAAGTGCTGGTTGGACGTTGTGGAAATTATTTGGTGCGTCTCGGGAAAAACGCTTGCGCCGCGAACGCCGTAACCGAAACCCAAGTGAACTTTCGTCCAATCAAAAAGAACATGAGATTCAAGAGAACCTATCTCAGATCGAGAGCTTGGCCGGTTCCACGGGAGACCCGGCTATCGGGCAGCATCTTGATCCCCTGATTCGTGACATCGAACATAAACGTCAGCAACAAACGCTCGAGATCGTTGCCTTTGGCACAATCAGTTCCGGTAAATCCTCTGTGCTTAATCTATTGAGCGGGCGCAAGACTTTTTCGACGGACGTTCGAGGCGGCACGACGATCACGCGTAACGAGATCCCTTGGGCGGGTGCAGACAAAGTGACTTTGGTCGACACGCCTGGAATTGGTGAAGTAGATGGGGCCGATCATGTCGCCATTGCGGCGGAATCAGCGAAAGACGCCGATATGGTTCTTGTCGTCGTCGATGGTCCGCTTCGAGAGAGTGAGCATGAACTGCTGGAGCAGCTTGGACAGATGGAAAAACGGGTGCTGATCTGCTTGAATAAATCTGATTGGTACAGCCAAGAGGACCGCGACAAGCTCACAGGACAAATCAACCGTCAGACAAAGGATTTCATCAAGAAGGAAGACATCGTTGTCATTCAAGCGCAGCCAGGCGAGCGCATTCGTCGGCGAATTCTGGCTGATGGCACGACCTCCGAAGAAACGGTGGTGATTGAGCCCGACATTGGGCCTCTGGCAAACAGAATGATAGAAGTTGTCAAACGCGATGGTAAAGACCTACTGATGGCCAACGTGCTGCTACAGTCTCGTGGTCTTGTGGAAAAGGCACGTGATCAAGTGCAACAAGCGGTCGACAAAAAGGCTTGGGCGATTGTCGATGGATACATGTGGGGCGCCGGCGGAGTCGCGGCGGTCAGCCCCTTCCCAGTCGTTGACCTGCTGGCAGGATCTGCGATTTCAACCAAAATGATTCTTGACCTCGCAGACGTTTATCAAGAAAAAGTTGACCTCCAGACTGCATCCAAATGGCTTGGAGAGATGGGCAAAAACCTGATCGGAGTACTCGGGGCGACAGGGGCGTCGGTGGCGGTAACGGCCGTGACGGCCTCCCTGCTAAAGACGGTTCCGTTTGCTGGACAAATCGCTGGCGGCGCTCTGCAGGGCGCCGTCCAAGCATTGATCACCAAATGGATTGGCTTAGTGTTTATTGAGTTTTTTAGAAATGAGATGCGACAGCCCGAAGGTGGTATGGCCGGGCTTGCCCGCCGTCACTGGGAGCAAGTCACCAAAGTGGACGAACTGAGAAAACTGGTTCAGTCCGCGCGAGAAAAAATCTCGAATTGAAATATCTGAAGTAAAGTGAATGAATGAATCAATCAAGCGAAGGATCCGCAAACGATCCGAAATATCTTGAAGCCGTCGACTCAGTCGCCGCCACGCTCGCACAATTAAACGGATGCCCCGACTCCGAACGCGCGCGGCTGAAATCGGACATTGCCGACCTAACCAAGATGTACGACAAGGTCACCAGTGGCCGCGTCGAAATCGCGATCTTTGGTGAAATCAGCACGGGGAAATCTGCGATGATCAATGCGTTGATCGGCCGCGCGGTAGCTGAGGTGGATGTTCAAGGCGGTTGGACCAAACAGATCTGGGGAACCAACTGGGATGGCTCCGGACATGTAATCCCCGGTTTTGAGAAATCCGAAGTGATCATTATCGACACTCCCGGGATCAACGAGGTGGAGGGGGCCGACCGAGCTGAACTCGCCGAAACTACTGCACGGCAATCGGATCTGATTCTGTTCGTTACCGATTCTGATTTGAACGATACCGAGTACGCTGCGCTAGTCGAACTGGCTGCCGTTCAGAAGCCGCTAATTCTGGTCTTCAACAAAATTGACCTCTACTCCTCGGAGCAAAAAGAAAAACTGGTCGAAGTTCTCAAGTCTCGATTGGATGGAATCATTCCGCCGGACCATTTTGTGTTGACTTGTGCCGATCCGAGAGAAATTGAGTACGTCATCGAACAACCCGACGGTAAAGAGAAAGCCGAATGGCGAAAGCCAGAACCTGACGTAGCCGAACTGAAGTCAGTGATCCTCGAGACGTTAGAGAAAGAAGGGCTGGGGCTGATCGCACTCAATGCGGCGCTTTATGCAGCCGACAAAAGCGACCGGGTTGCTACGTTGCGAGTCGAAATGAGAAACCGACAGGCTGATTCGGTGATTTGGACGATGGCGGCGACCAAGGCGCTGGTGGTCGCACTCAATCCGGTACCGGTGGTTGATGTGGTTGGCGGCCTGACAATTGACGCACTGATGATTATTACGCTTTCGAAAATCTACGGGTTGAATTTCTCGATGGGACAAGCGCGAGGACTGGCGCGAACAATTGGTGCTGCTGGAGGAATCTACGCACTTGGAGAGTTGACCAATTATGGCGCCAGCCTGTTCAAAGCGGTGACACTTGGATTTGGTGTACCACTGACCGTCATCCCGCAAGGCGCTGCGGCTGGATTTACCTCTTACATTATCGGCGAAGCCTCGAAGCGATATTTCGAACAGGGAGGTGCCTGGGGAGGACAATCAGCAAAAGCGGTTGTGACGGATATTCTGGCTGAGACCGATCGCGATTCAGTGGTTGCCCATTTAAAGGATGAGATTCAAACCAAACTGCAGCTCAATCAGCATGCCAAGAAAGGTGGCTGGTTTGGCAACTAGCCATATTGGACTAGTGCTCGGTAAATTTAGAAGATTTTGAAAATTTTACAGGCGCCTGTTGAGATCGTGTCCTACACTTCAGTAGCGAGACCGGTTCGGCCAGTCTCCGCATCACCTCACCCTCCCTGTCCTAGAGAATCATGCCGAAATTACATAAACAACTCACCCGATTTATGAGGGATGAGTCCGGCCCTACCGCCGTCGAATACGCCGTTATGTTGGCTCTAATTATTGGAGTCTGCATCGGCAGCGTCACGCTTTTCGGCAGCGCGACCGAAGCGGTCTGGGGAAATAACGCTGGTTCTATCACTAGTGCCTTCAACAACTAGGGGGCAATTTTCGCTCGACACCGATCCAAACTAAGTTTGAACCGCCGATCATCCGCATGCGGACCGGCTTTTTTTCGTTATGGTTGGCAGTTCAGGGGCAATCAGCCAACAATGCAGGCACTCCCTTTCAGACGACCAATCTCCGGTGTTAAGATGGATTCGGAAGGCCTCGTCATTCTCGACAGGCTACTCGCCACATAACGTCCCTAGTTTTATCAAGACAATGCATCCCAAGTCTGTCCTCTTTGTGTGTCTGGGAAACATTTGCCGGTCTCCTGCCGGCGAAGCAGTGATGCAGCATTTCCTAGAGCAATACGCGGCCGAGCATCAAGTGCGCGTCGACTCGGCGGGCACTATTGGCTATCACGCTGGCAATCAAGCCGATTCTCGAATGCGAACCGCTGGCGAAAAACGCGGCTACTCTTTTCACAGTCGAAGTCGCAAGATCACCGCTGAAGATCTCGAGACGTTTGATCTAGTCGTCGCCATGGATCGCGATAACTTTCGCGACATCAAAGAGGTGAACCCCGCACCGGTCGCTGAGATAAAACTACTGAGCGACTTCTTAGACGACGCTTGGCCGCTCGATGTGCCTGACCCTTATTACGGAGGGCACGCGGGATTTGAAACCGTGTTAGACATGATTGAAGCATCGATCCAGCCGCTCTTTAACTATCTCACGCAAACAGATTCTCGATGACGGATGAGAGTGGGCCAAGCAAAGAATCACTTCGATCCGTTGGAATATTGATTCATAACAGTTTTGGTTCGGATCGATTCATCGATTCCATAAAACGCGTTTCGGGTGGGTGCATCGCCGACGCATTTCAGATTGTGCTCGACGATGGAACAGCTCTATTTCTTAAAATTGGTGGCGGGCAACACAACGGGATGGAAGCCGAGTCAAAAGGACTCGAAGCCTTGAGGTCCACAAACACTATCGCCATTCCAAAGGTGATCGGCGCTGAATCACGAGACTCAGGCGGCATTTTAATTTTGGAATGGATTCAGCCATCTCCTCCACGATCTGATTTTTGGCCGCGCTTTGGCCAACAACTCGCGCAACTTCATCTAGCAAATCAAACGATCGATCAATTCGGTTTCTCCCAAGACAATCTCATCGGCACAACAAAACAGCCCAACAGATGGGCGAGTCACTGGCCTGAGTTCTTTGCCGAGTTTCGACTGGCTTTCCAGGCGGATCTTGCCCTCGGGCAAGGCCTGATCGACACCACACAGCGGAACGACTTGGATCGTCTAATCGATAAGCTTCCCGATTTACTGGCGTCAAACAACCTGCGCCCTGCTCTGCTCCATGGCGACCTGTGGAGTGGCAATTTCCTCTGCGACACCAATCAAACCCCCGTGATATTTGACCCGGCAGTCTATTACGGACATCATGAATGCGAATTTGGTATGACGACGCTCTTTGGCGAATTTGATTCGACCTTCTACGAAGCTTATCATAATGTCATACCCAAAGACGACGGCACATCTCAACGTATCGAGATTTACCAACTCTATCATCTCTTGAACCATCTCAATCTCTTTGGGCAGAGCTACTGGTCTGCGTGTCAGGCCATCCTTTCAAAATACTCTTAACACCTTCGGATTCGTCGCATGGCATCTTCTCACTGGCCGCAAAGTTGTTTGATGTTCTTTGGTTTCGTGTCGGGGATATTGGCTTCCCCAAATCTATTGGCGATTCAGGATTCCACAACGGTGCCGGTTGATTCTGTTCACGAAAAAACAGTCAGGCTGGCAACCTTCAACATTTCTTTTAATCGCGACCGCGCGGGCATGTTGAAAGAACGACTTGCCAAAGGCAAAGGAAAGAACTTTGAACGCATTGCAAAAATCATTCAGCGTGTCCGACCCGATGTGATCTTGTTCAACGAGTTCGACTACGATGAAAGCGGCGAGAGCGTGCAGTTGTTTCAGGAGCATTTTCTTGGCAAAGCCCATGATAACCTGAAACCGATCAACTACCCGTATACTTTTCTGCGACCGGTCAATACGGGCGTTGATTCTGGCTTAGACATGAACCACGATGGCGTCGCAAAATCAGGCGAAGATGCCTACGGATATGGAAAATTCCCTGGCCAGTACGGCATGGCCGTTCTTTCAAAGTATCCGTTCGTTGAGAAACAGGCGCGTACGTTTCAAAACTTCCTTTGGAAAGACATGCCTGACGCGCTGGTTCCGATTGATCCCGAAAACGCCAAGCCCTACTACCTCGTGCCTGTGATGGAGGTCTTCCGGTTGTCCTCAAAAAGCCACTGGGACGTTCCGGTTAACATCGAAGGAGCGGTCGTACATTTTGTTGTCGCGCACCCTACCCCGCCAACCTTTGACGGCCCCGAGGATAGAAACGGGAAACGCAACCACGATGAAATTCGCATGCTGGCCGACTATGTGGGCGGCAAAGCGCAGTACCTTTATGATGACAAAGGCAAGCATGGCGGTCTGGCAGAAGGAGAACACTTTGTTGTTGCGGGCGATTTGAATGCCGATCCTGTCGATGGAGACAGCCACGAATCTGCAATTGAACAGCTGCTAAATCATCCGGCCATCAATTCATCCGCAGCCCCCAAAAGTAAAGGCGGGACGGCGTTCGCGGCACTACAAGGCCGTAAGAACAGCGAACAAAAGGGCGATCCAGCCACCGACACAGCCGACTTCAGCGACCGAACGGTCGGGAATTTGAGAATTGACTATTGCTTGCCCTCGAAAACGCTAGAGGTCAAATCGCAGGCCGTATTTTGGCCAGAGCCAGATGATCCGGAAGCCGACTGGGTCAAAGCAACCGATCATCGAATGGTCTACATCGATGTTGTCATCCCAAAGTAGCCTTTTTGCTCGGCGAAGCTATGTTTCGTTCGGCGGTCTCCGCCATCGAGCACTAGTGAAAATTACGAGACTTAGTTTGCAGCTCTTTGGTGTCACCTAGATCCTCAATTCGATGGACAATCAAGTGCACAACATTGTCGCGCATTTCCAACTTCCCACCGGCGACCCATGCCGGTGACTGTCGCGCGGTTCGATAGTACTTCTCCCAAATCGGTGGCTTAATCACCAAATTCGCCACGCCCGTTTCATCTTCCAGCGTCACGAACGTGATACCTTTGGCGGTCGATGGACGTTGTCGCATAATCACCAGACCGGCGACGCTAATACGTGAGTCGTTTTCACTATCGGCTAGATCACCACAGCAGATCACGCCCTGTGACTGCAGTTGCTCACGATGGAATGACATCGGATGAGCCTTCAATGACAATCCGATCGCTGCATAATCTTCGACCACCTGCTGCTCAAGCGTCAGCGTTGGAAGCGCAAATGTATCGTCGTCTTCGGCCTCTAGGCCTCCAAACAGCGGCTGGTCCAGTGGCGTTTTCTCTTGCCCCAACGCTTGCCACAATGCTTCTCGACGATCCTGCTTAACCGACCCAAAAGCATCCGCATCGCTTAACTGTTTGATCACAGACCGCCCGATTCCCGTTCGACGTGCAAAATCGGCCACGCTCTCAAACGAGCAATCAGCGCGATTTTCGACAATCAGATCCGCGTGATCCGACCGCAAGCCGTTGATCATTCGTAACCCCAACCGCAGTTTTCGTCGTGCAGATTTCAGCTCGGGATGCTCGTCGGAATTCTCCGCCGGCTCCAGCGTGCAATCCCAATCGCTGTGATTGACATCCACCGGTAACACGGTCACGCCATGCTTACGTGCATCGGCAACCAGCTGCGCCGGCTGATAAAACCCCATCGGTTGACTATTAATCAACGCCGCACAAAACGCTTCGGGGTAATAGTGCTTTAGATAACACGACACATAAACCAACAGGGCAAAACTGGCCGCATGCGATTCTGGAAACCCGTACGCTCCAAACCCGGCGATCTGGCGGAACACTTGGTCAGCAAATTTTTCGCTGAGCCCGCGCTCTTTCATACCGGCCTTCAGTTTCGCCTGAAATTTCTCGATCACTCCCGTCTTTCGCCAAGCCCCCATCGCCCGCCGCAATTGATCGGCCTCGCCGGGCGTAAATCCAGCAGCCACCACCGCCAGCTTCATAGCCTGTTCCTGAAAAATAGGTACCCCCAGCGTGCGCTCGAGAACTTTCTTAATGGCTTCATTGGGGTACACCGTAGGTTCGGTGCCGTTTCTTCTGCGCAAGTACGGATGGACCATATCCCCTTGAATTGGTCCCGGTCGAACCAGTGAAACTTCAATCACCAAATCGTACCAACAGCGCGGACGCAGACGTGGCAGCATCGACATTTGAGCGCGACTCTCGATCTGAAAAACACCTACCGTGTCGGCCTCGCAAATCATGTCGTAGACCTCAGGATCTCCCTGCGGAGTACTGGCCAACGTCAGAGAACGCCCCCAGTGATCTCGAATCATGGCAAAACACTTGCGAATCGCCGTCAACATCCCAAGGCACAAGCAATCCACCTTCAGCAGGCCCAGTTCTTCCAAATCGTTCTTATCCCACTGGATCACCGTCCGGTTTTCCATCGCCGCGTTTTCAATCGGGACCAGTTCGTCCAGTTTCCCGCGCGTCATCACCATGCCACCGACGTGTTGGGATAGATGCCGAGGAAATCCAGTTAACTGGTCCGTCAGCAAAACCAAACGTTTTCCCAAATCTGAATCGGGATCCAACCCCACCTCCGACATGCGTGTGGCAAGCTTATGTTCGTCGCTGTAATGTTCGATTTGTTTGGTCAACACGTCCACTCGGTCCAACGACAACCCTAATGCCTTGCCCATATCACGGATCGCGCTGCGTGAGCGATAGGTCACGACCGTTGCCGCCAACCCCGCCCGGTCACGCCCGTACTTCTGATACAAATACTGCAAGACCTCCTCACGCCGTTCGTGTTCAAAATCCACATCGATATCAGGCACCTCATTGCGCTCGCGACTGATGAACCGCTCGAACAACAAATCCGTTGACGTCGGGTCGACTGAAGTAATGCCCAAACAGTAACAAACGGTCGAATTGGCGGCCGATCCCCTGCCCTGACAAAGGATGGATCGGCCACGCGCAAATCGGACCAAATCCCACACCGTCAAAAAATAGGCCTCGTACTCCAGTTCCTTAATCAGCTCCAGTTCATGATTAATCTGCTTCGACACGGCAGGCGGAAGGCCTTCGGGATAGCGCTTACGCGCCCCCTTTTGCGTTAGTTCCCGCAAATAGGTCGTCTGCGTTTTACCGGGCGGGCTCAGCCCCTCGGGGTATTCGTACCGCAATTGACTCAAGCAAAAGCTACACCGGTCGGCGATCTCCATCGTCCTTTCAATCGCGCCCGGCAGTGAGGCAAAACTGACTTGCCGATAGACAATCGATTGCAGATGGCGCTGAGCATTGGGGATCAGTTTTTCACTGCAACCGACGATGGTGGTTTTGTATTTGACGGCGGTCAGCGCATCGTGCAGCGGCATGCGTGCGGCATGGTGATAGAGCACATCGCCACTGGCGACCGGCGGCAAGTCGGTCTTCTGTGAAAGCTGCTGAAGCTCACGGATTCGCCATGCATCATCGACTCCCTGATACAGCGCGGCCATCAAGTAAGCGCGGTCTTGGAAGATCTCTCGAGTTCGATTGATGGTCTCAATCTGATTGTGGGATTCTTGTTTTGTTTCGGTATACCACGATTCCGGCCGGCCACAGTACCATTGATGGCTCGGATGAGTCACATCATCGGCGATATGGCCGATGCGGTTGACGTCACCAGCAAATTGAGGAATCACACCGACAATCAATCCGGCATGGTATTGCGCAACGTCCTCCAATTCCAACCAGCACTCACCTTTGGGAGCCCGACGGCGGCCGACGGTAATCAATTTGGAAAGATTGCCGTAGGATTGCCGATCGGTTGCCCATAACACCAACGGTGGTGCGTCGGCCAGTAGTATCTCCGCACCGATGATCAATTTCAGTTTCGTTTCTCGCGCCGCGCCAAAAGCGCGCACCACTCCGGCCAGCGAATTTTCATCCGTTACCGCCAGCCCACAATAACCAAGCTTGACGGCAGCGTCGACCAGTTCCTCGGCGTGTGAGGCACCAGAGAGGAAGGAGAAATTAGTTTTGCAATGAAGTTCGGTGTACAAGATTTCAGTTTTCGGTTTTCGGTTTTCGGTTTTCGGTTTTCAGTTTTCAGTTTTCAGTACTTGGTACTTGGTACTTGGTACTTGGTACTTGGTACTTGGTACTTGGTACTTGGTACTTGGTACTCAAAATTCGCCATTCAAAAACCACTGCTGCGTTTTCAAATCGTAAAACACCCAAAACTGCTGTCCCTTATTGGTGACAACTCGCCAGTAATCCCTACGGACCATCATGCCCCGCCACCAACCCGTTTCAATGCGCTCCGGGCCCCACGACTGGCTAATCGTCTGCACCGTTCGGTTGACATGGCTGCTGACTGAAATACTGACCGGTTGCAAAAAGGCTGTATCTTTTGGGGCGGTTGACGACGCGCTTACGCGTCGGGTTACCTCCACCGGCACTGGCGGCTGGATCAATTTCAGCGGTCTGCCCAGCACATGCGAGAACGAAGGAGGCGACTGCCGACGCTGCGCGACCAATTTTTGTGAATGTTTCTTAGCGGCTGCCGGATCGACCAAAGGCTTAAGGCGATACGACCATTCGGGCTGAGCCCCTTTTCGAAGTGTCGGAGAAACAACATTGGCCACACCTAACCGACTGCTCAACCGATTGATCAGCGCGGCCAAGGCTTCTTGATTTAGCCCGGGCGTTTCATCGAACAGGTGACGCTGCCGAGCCACCCGGCGCACACACGTGACCACCTCAACCACAATGCGTTGCACTTCTACCGCCATTTTTCCCGGTGATAACGCTTGTCCCAGCTGCATCGCCACCAACGGCATCACGTGGTTCTTATCTGCGATGGGCTGAAACAAATTCACACGCAGTTCCACCGGGCGCCGCACCGATGCTCCAATCTTTTGCTCCACGAGCCGCACCACCCACTGCAGCCCGCCTAATTGCTGCGTTTTCATTTCCTGACACAGCCGATCCACCAATCTTGACACAATTACTTCAATTGTCTCCCGATGGCTGGTCGGATATTCCAAAATTTCTTCGGCAAGGAATTCGGCTTCTTGCTCGCATACCACAATGGGTTCGTCGATCTTTCCCGACATCTGATCAAGTCGTTTTAGCAAATCGCTTCCCAACCGCGATCGCAACTGAACGCGCTCGATTTGAAGTAATTG
>CALKXO010000222.1 GCA_938003615.1 uncultured Pirellulaceae bacterium
TTGCTTGCGTCAGTGGTTGCGGACTACGTCGATGACTACTCGGCCCCGAATCCTGCCGGCAACTGGCAGTACCTTTGGAATCAAAGTGGCGAGTTTGGGACGTCGAGCAACTACTCCGCGCTGGAGCACAAGTCGTGGCGATATCGTCCGTCAGCGACGCAGAATTTTCCTTACCTCGGCGCTACGTTTGCTCATCCGGGTTCCGGAGTCGATGAAGCCGACTCGGGCGGAATTAATCGATTTGCGATTGCGGCGTATACCGTCACCGAAGCGGGCCAATACGAAATTACCGACAGCTTGGTCACGCGCGAAAGTACAAGTGGTGATGGGGTCGAAGTTTCGGTACATATCAACGACCGACCCGTGTCCCAGTTGTTGAGTTTGTCGCCGGCCAGTTCGGGAAATTTCAATACCGTGTTGGGCAGCCTAGCGGTTGGAGACACGATTTACGTCGGCGTCGGACCGGACGGTCCCGGTGCCGGTTCGAGCAAGGGAAATGATGGAGTCAGTTTCGACTTTTCGATCACATTGAGCGCACAAGCGCCGGTGACCGTCTCCGTCGATCTTGAAACCCAGCGTTTCTTGGGTGATGTTTCGGAACTGGACCGCGGCAAGTACTTTACTCACCACTCCGCTGGGGCATCGGACCCGCAGATTGCTACGTTTCGATCCGATTACGATGTAGGGGGAGGACGTCAGTTCTGGGGTGCGTTGCCGTACGCGAAAAACCAGACGGGAGAAGTCGGCGTCTATCCAAATACAACCCCTTCGACAGATCAGACGGTCCGACCCGTGACTCAAGTCGTCCAAACTGGCCACCCGAGAGATGCGCTGCGGTATGACACCGATGTACAGGCGGCAGCCGATTGGGTGACGACCTATTACACGACGGTCGTTGATGAGGTTCCTGCGTTCTACGAACCTATTAACGAACCATTTGTTCACGCCGGGGATTCTGAGTTCTCGGATGCTCCAGATTCGGACGCGATGCGGCTCAAGATGGCCCAGTTGTTTGCCGCCATCGGCGAGGCCGTTGACCAGACGCCGGCTTTGGCAAACATGAATGTGGTTGGCTATTCATCGGCTTGGCCATCGGTAGAGCTATGGGATTTTGGCCATTGGGATTCCCGGATGAAGATGTTCATGGATGTCGCGGGCGAACACATGGACGCCTTCTCGACGCACCTCTATGACGGCGTCAATGTCACTGGCCAAAACAACCGCCGTTCAGGGAGTAACTCCGAAGCCATTCTCGATCTGATCGAAACCTACAGTTATGCGAAATGGGGTGAAGTTAAGCCTCACGCCCTCACTGAGTATGGCGGCATCGAACAAGGGTACGGCGAAGCATACAGCGACATCCGATCCGCTCAGAGTTTACGATCGCAGAACCACCTGATTTTTAATTTCCTTGAGCGCGAGAATGATGTCCTGATTAGCATTCCGTTCACGACAAACAAGGCGACATGGTTTTTAGAGCCGACGAATAATTGTGAGCCGTATAGTGCAGCGCTGTTCAAATTGGGCGATCACGATGCTTCCAATTGCAGCGGGGATTTTGAGTACACGTGGCGCGTTAACTTCTACGAGTTGTGGCAAGATGTCCAGGGCGAGCGCGGAGTCATTAAAACGTCGGACCCCGATATTCAAGCCCAGTTGTTCGTCGATGGCAACAAGGCTTACGTGGCCGTCAACAATCTAGCTGACAACACGCAAACGCTCGACCTTGAGTTCTTGTCAGGGCTGTCCGGCCTGCAGAACGTCGAGATTCGGGAGATGGAAATTCCAGTTAGCGCGGCTCTCGATCCCACCTACACGGAAACCACCCAAGCTGCAGCGCCTGCGAGCGTTACGCTCGATTCGGGCGGAACGGCCGTCCTAGTTTACACCTTCGATGCCGACATCGAATTTAACAAGACCGTTCAGTCTGAAAAATATTACACGGGAACCCATCTGCAGCCAATCGTTGCCAATCAGGCAATGACATTCGATTTTGACGGGGTTCAGTCCGCCAGCGCAGGCGACGCAATCTTGCGGATGAGCATTGGACGAAAACATGATCGTTCGAAAGCACCCGAGGTAACCGTCAACGGCACAGCTGTTGATGTTCCTGTCGACTGGAAGGGATACGACCAGGCCAACCGCGCTGATTTCTTTGGCATGATCGAGATCCCAGTTCCGATGGCATTGCTCAATGCGAGCAACACAGTTTCGGTCACCTTCCCCGACAGTGGCGGTCGAGTGAGTTCGATGATCTTGAATGTGGAAGCGGTTCAATTGGCCCCTACTGTTGGAGCGATTGTCATCAACGACAGCGTCGGTCAAGCGTTGTCTCGGCCTGACTTGTTTAACTCATTTGCTGTCTCGTTCGACACCGACGTGAGTGTCAGTGTGGATGACTTGGCGGTCCGCAACGATACTCTTGGTGGTAGTGTGGTTGACTTGTCCAATCTAGAATTCGACTACAACGCCACGGCGAGAACCGCGACTTGGGATTTCAGCGCCCTGACGCTCGATCCCGCGTTTTACACATTCGAGTTGTCGGACAGCATTGTGTCGGTCCTAGGCAACCTGAACCTGGACGGA
This sequence comes from uncultured Pirellulaceae bacterium, assembly GCA_938003615.1. Lineage (GTDB taxonomy): Bacteria > Planctomycetota > Planctomycetia > Pirellulales > Pirellulaceae > Mariniblastus. Next base: position 2,587 of record CALKXO010000222.1, read on the forward strand.
GATGAGGACGGCAACCCGGGCGTTAGTTACTCCGATTCTATCTACGTGGCCATCCCCGGCGATACGAATTTGGACGGGGTCGTCACATTGTCGGAGCCCAATTTATTCACAAGAATCAACACGGGGGACGTTGCGGTTGCATTGGCCAATGTCGGTTCAACCAGCGGAACATGGGCCACAGGTGACTACAACGGCGATGGGGTGGTCACGCTTTCTAATCCCAACTTGTTTACTCGCATCAATACAGGCGATGTGGCTGTCGCGCTGGCAAATGTCGGCACCGACGTGCGCGTGCCTGTGACCGCGCCACTGACTCAATCGGTTGCTCCTGAAGTTTCTTTTGATCCCACTCAAAGCCAAGAGACGTCGGCTATTGCGATCACTACCGTCGTGCCCGTGGCAACGAGCGCGGACCTTGAACAGCCGCTAGGTGATTTTGCCACTCCGGTTCGGGGGGATGAGGATGCGATCGCCAATCAGCAATACATCGAACCAGTGTTGCCGATTGTCTCTGACGCGGTTTTATCTTTTCCAGCTGAAATTTATACCGCCAACGCTATTGAAGCCCAAAAGGTAGAGTTGGACGGAGTGGATGAGCCACGCGCGATCGTGATACCGCAATACCTAGAGTTGGCTGATTCGGTGACATTGGGATTGGCAGACGATCCGATTGCCGATTTTGATTTCTCCGTCGCGCAAGTGACATCAATTTTCCCAGACTCCGAAGACATCCTTGACGATGTATTCGCGGACGAATTCGTTGGCGATTGAGGTCGGTCGTTAGCAGCACAGAGTCTTTGGCTTCAGCTGCGTGAAATTACGTTTAGATGACGAGCGCTGTTTCACGAAGTGAAATACGACTCTTAAACCATCACGTCCACCTAGGACTCACCCTGGACTCGCGCTGGTGAGTAACAAAGGACAAAGTAGCGTTAAAGCATTGATGCACATGGAGACACCGTTGGATTCCGCGCGTGTGGCAAACGACTAGGGTATTGTTCGGATACGGACGATCGAGCGAAATCTGCTACGTGGCAGGTAGTGGGCGGTTTTAAAAGTTCACCTTTTCACCTTTTCCTCTTGGTCAGCGACGTGTGGTGGTGCCGCAACGGGGGACGTCAAATACACATGCCGCGCCGACTCATATTTTGAGATGCGCACATTCCAATGAAGCGCCTTGCGAAGTTCCTCAATGTGATCCGGTGTCGAAACCAGAATCGCGTTGGGATGCCCCGAAAGAAACTCTGCCGCGCGGTAGGTTTCGGTTTCAGGGAAATGTGTAATCGGTAACTCCCCCAACAGAAACTGGGGTGCGAAACTGTCACGGGCAAAGTAAACGACTTGGGTTTCTGAGAACTCCGGTTGCCGTTTCATTTCGGCTACGGAACGCTGAATCGAACGGGTTTGCGATATCGCCGGAACGATCCGATGAGCGATCAATGAAGAAAGGAAAAGGGCGAGGATACAGTTCGCCGACCAAGCGATGGAAGGATGGGTCCGTCGATAGCAGGCGATGGTGGTAAGCACGACGGTCAGAGCGGCTGACCATCCCATCAGCGCGGTCGAGGCTGACGAGGATGGTAGTGCAAATAGCATGGCGACACTTGCGATGACGATCCAAAGCGCCATGTTAAGCCCAAGCCAAGTGGGCAGTCGGCGATAGTACGTCTCAAGTCGGTCGGTTCGAAAATTGAACCACGAGGATCTCGTTTCGCTGCTTGGGGCTGCGTTGGATTCTAAGCGCTGAAAAATATTGACATCCAGAATCGCGCCGAGCAATAGGCAAAGCGTGGGAATGGCGGGGAAGATGTAAGTCGGTAATTTCGCCTGTGAAATTGAAAAGAACACAAACAGCCAGAGCGGGACGATTAAGAGAAATCCGTGTGCTTGCGTGCGCAGAAACCGCACTTCCGGTTTCCGTGTGGCGATAAACTTCATGCCAGTCCAAAGCAATTGCGATGCCGGGAACATGACGATCAAAATCACCGGTAGGTAATACCAAAACGGTTGCTGATGATTGAACGCCGATGTAAATCGCATGACGTGATGCTTCCAGATAAAGTGAACTAGAAACTCAGGGGTTGCGATCAAAGTGCCAATGTACCAAGGGCCGGCGACCAGCAAGCAGGGAATAGCCCAGTAAGCGATTCGGCGACTCTTGCTAAAAAGTGGCTTTCCGGTCAGCCAAGAAAATAGAATCACCGGCGGGAGGCAAATGACTAACATCACGGGGCCCTTTGCCAGTAGACCAAGTCCAGTGAATATGCCGGCTGCAATCCACCAAGCCTTGCGGAAGCGACCGTTGAAACTTCCCGTGTGAACGCTCAGTAGCGTTGCCGTGGCAAATAGTGTCAAAGCGCTGTCCGTCGTCAGATACCGACCTGTGAATGGCATTCCACAGCTGAGTACTGTTAGCATCGCGCCCATCCAAGCTGCGCGGAATCCAACAATGCGTTTTCCGGCAAAAAGAATCATCGCCACACAAGCGATGACCATCAGTACGCCGGGTAGGCGAGATGTCGCTTCATTTATTCCGAACGTCTGGTAGCTGACGGCAGTTGCCCATGCCATAAGCGGAGGCTTGTCCCAGTAGTGATCTTCGTTCAACTCCAAAGCCATCCATTGGTTGTTGTCCAGAATGTTCAACGCAAGTTGGGCATTGCGTGTTTCGTCTGGTTCAAACAGTGGATACGAAAGTTGGCTGCCAATCACTGCCGCACTCGTCGCGAGAAGGATAATCCATGCTGCCACGCGCCCAAGTTTTTTCCGCCATCCTAAGAAACGACTGCTACGGTAGTTTTCTCCATCACTGGGAAACATCGTGTCGCGAAACCAGAATCTGGCCAATTGCGTAAACGCGGCAGTAACGCTGCTGGAGTGGATCTTTCTAGGGCGATGGGCTCCATGGGTTCCCTCATTCCAATTTGGCTGCGTCGCAGCCGGGCCGGCTGGCGAGGCAGGATGAAATTGAACGGTGATAGGGGCATTTAGTCGGATCGCGGAGACGGTTTTCCAAATAGCATTGTCGGCGCGGTTTTGGCCGGCTGTTGCTTTGACGATTGCGTCGATGGTTGATGTTTGGTTGTCAATGAAGATGGCCGTTGGCATCAGCTTGTTGACGGGATGCTTCAATAGAAGTCGTGAGAGAAAGCTGAAAAACCAGATCATGAGCTTGGTCAGTCGGCGCGCTGGCGCGTCTCCGGGCCAGTAGAGGCACTGGACCGGGGCATGATCAAGTTGTTTTTCGGCCCAGCGCCATTGGTCTGCGTCGATCAAAGCAGCCTCATCCAGCACAACGATCGTGTTGTGTTTTGATTTTCTCAATGCCTCTGACAAACTGCCGCAACGTTGCCATCGAGACGAGATGTTAGAGGCGGCAGGCGCATCGGGTGCCACGTGCAAAAAGTCTGCACTCCAGCGGTTCTCTTCCGCGGTTCGCGTTGCTAACGTGGCAATTTGGGAAGCCGAATCGGAGCCGGCCGTGATAACTACAGAAATTTTTTTGACTGGCTGGTTCATTAACATCGCGGCAGCTTGGAACGTTTGAAAAAACGCATTCCAAGGGCGCGCAGAGATGACCCTCGGAAATGACGCTTGATTTTTTCGGACGATAAGGACTGCCAGCACGTCGGTCAATTGCAATCTGACGTGGCAAGAGGTTGTGGGGATTGATATCGTTCATAAAATGCCCACTTCGCAAACAAAGCACCACTTCTTGAGTCCTGCTGCTATCGGAATAATTGCTGCTTCGATAGCGGTCGCATGTGCGATGTCGGGTCTCGACGCAAATGCTATTGGCATGTTTCACCAAGGACGTTTGCCTGGCGACCTCAAGAAATTTATCTCGATGTTCGAGATTTTCGGACATGGAACGGGCGTGCTTGTCGTTGCGCTGTTGGTGCGCGTGCTCGATGGAGACGGGATGCGCCGATCGATCCACGTATTGGTTAGCGGTTTTCTCCCCGGTCTAGCCGTCATCTGCCTCAAGCCACTTGTCGTCCGTGTGCGCCCTTCGAAGTTGGAAGCGCTGGTCGAAAGCGTGGGACCTACCGAAAGCATGATCGGCTTTCAGTGGGCGAGCCCTGTCTCATCGGAAGCCGTCGAGGCGTCGCATGGTTTCTTCCATGACGCGCTCCATTCGTTCCCCTCAGGCCACACCGCAACTGCTTTTGCTTTAGCCTGGTGTTTGAGCCGAATGTATCCCAACGGTCGATGGGCGTTTTGGGGGTTCGCGACGATGGTTGCGGTGCAGCGTCTGTTTGCTCGGGCCCACTACGTTTCCGATACAATCGCTGGAGCAATGATCGGCGTATTGGTTGCGATGCTCGTCGCTCATTGCTCATTGCTTGCCCCAAAGCCACCTTAAAACTCTTTTGTTGTCCGGAAAGCTTGATCAAAACGCAAGTGCGGCACCGAGGTAGGCGCCGCCAAAATAGAGGCTGCCGGTAGTGATTTCACCCGTGCCGTTGAAGCTGTCGATCGCTGTGCTTTGGTCGGGGCTGAGTGCGACGGAGGTCAGTAAGAGGCCCTCATATCCAATGCGGAAACTTAAGCCGGTGGTTGGGCGGAATGTTATTCCCCCATTGAATCCGATGAATCCAGTCCCTGTGGTTTACCTAGTTTGACTATCATAGTTCGCGGTGTCTGAGTCCGCTGTGATTCTGTTGAAGCCATAACCACCATCGACACCAGCTTCAAGGTATACCTTGTCAATGAACGGGCGGTAGATTCGAGCCATTAACTGTCCACCAAATATTTTATTGTCTGTTCTTGAGGAGAAGCCACCGTCAACATTTGCTGTGGTGGAGGTTCCGCCGCCATTTGGGTCCGGGAGGAATTCAATGTCGAAGTTCTCATCAAGATTGACGTAGCGCACGCCATAGCCGATCTTAAAACGTTCGCTGCGCCGGCCCCAAACGTTGGCTTGGTAGTTTTTCAAACGGGATCGGTAACTTGCATCATAGGACTCTACTGGTTCGTCAGGAATCAAACCGAAAAACAGTGGTGTGATCCCTTCGCCCTCTAAGCGTAGAGAGCTACTGAATTCTTGAAAGTCAAATGCGGACAATTCAAAACCGGTACCGCCTTCTGTTGCGATCAAGAATCGATATCGCAAAGTCGTGTCACTGCCGGGATCGATGTCCGCCAGACTTTAAGTGGTTCCAGCGGTGTCGGCGGCGAGTAGATCGTCTGCTGCAGCGCCGCGGCTAAAGAACAGATAGTCGATGCCAAGCTGCAATTTCATGTCGCCGTCGTACCACTGACCAACCGCTCGCCTGGTCGGAGCTCCCCATAGTTGCCCTGCCTCTGTACGGCGTCAGTCGGTGGGAGGCTGAACGGAAGCTGCCGTAGAGAATACCTCGGCGTTCTGAAGTGTGGGTGCCACAGGAGGAGTGAGGTTTACGCTAAAGTCGTTAGGGGGATTTTTGATTTGGGGATTTTCGATTTCACCGCCTGGCTGAACGATCCAGTCATCCGCCGGCTCAAATTCCCCGACGATATCGCTGTACGCCGAAGAACCCGTAGCGTTGTAGGCTGATGCGTTTGTTGAACCGTAGAATGGTAGGTCTGATTGGGCCTGAGTTTGGCCGGCGACCAGCGCGACGCAGGCAAAAACGGCGGAAGATAGACATCGCTTCATTGGATGGTTCCGGGCAACTGGTAAGTCGTGTCAGGTAGTCTGCGGCATTGACGAAAAAAGCCGAATGCCTTGGGTGTACAGATGCTCGCACAAAGCAACGCTCTACATCCTGAATATCCGTATCGACCCCGACGAGCGGTCTCTGAATCAAATTGGGAACAGGCGGTTTTTCCCTAATCGTTGGGAGAAACGGCATGAGCGGCATACCCTAACACGTCTTTGCCGGTTATTTCGATTATTGGACCCGCAGGAGCGTGGACTTCAATGTCCAGTATGTCTCACATCCAGCCAGTGTGTCTCACATAAGCGTTTCGTTTCGTTCAAGTCATTGTGGGAGACTAACTGCTGTCACAGCCGTCGTAAGGTTGTTTAGCCCCGCAATCCGTTTTTAGCGTGCGATAGATCCTCAGCTGGCCCGTTGGTTACTCCGATGGCGTGACGCCCAAGTGTCAGTTTCGAGCGGGTTGTGTGGGATTTCTATGCACGAAGTTAATTGACGAGGATTGACCTCCAACTAGAATGTCGCCTGCCAACCGTTCTTGATGGTGGAGTTGGATTTTGGCCTTCGCCAAGAATCATTCCTGACATCCCTCTGTCACAATGCGAGAACTCTCCAGCTCGCCGACTAACTTCTCTAGAAAAAATAAACATCACTATGAGTATCGCAATTGTCACTGGTTCAGCCGGCCTAATTGGTTCTGAAGCATCCCGTCATTTCGCCAAGCAAGGTCTGACCGTTGTCGGAATTGATAATGATATGCGTTCCGAATTTTTCGGAGCCGAAGCATCGACGTTGTGGCAACAAAGCCAGCTGCAAAAAGAGTTGGGTGATTCCTATATTCACGTCAATGGCGATATTCGCGACGACGACATGATGGATAAGTTGTTCGCTAAATACAACACGGACATCAAGCTGATTGTGCACACGGCAGCTCAGCCGTCTCATGACTGGGCCGCTCGCGATCCCAAGAAAGACTTTACCGTTAATGCAAATGGGACGTTGAACCTACTTGAGAACACTCGCTTGCACACTCCTGATGCTGTATTTGTTTTTACGTCGACCAACAAAGTCTACGGCGATACGCCTAACCGCCTGCCGTTGATCGAAAAAGAGCTTCGTTGGGAAATTGATCCATCTCATGAGTTCAACGATGGAATTCCAGAAAGTATGTCAATCGATAGTTGCATGCACAGCCTGTTCGGGGCCTCGAAAGTGGCTGCCGACGTGCTGGTTCAGGAGTATGGCAAATATTTCGACATGAAGACGGCTGCCTTTCGCGGCGGTTGCCTGACTGGCCCCAATCATAGCGGTACTCAGTTGCACGGCTTTCTCGCTTACCTAATGAAGTGCACTATGACCGGAACGCCCTACACTGTTTTTGGCTACAAAGGGAAGCAGGTGCGAGACAACATTCATAGCTACGATCTGATTCAGGCTTTCGACCACTTCTACCGCGCTCCGCGATCGGGTGAAGTCTACAACATTGGTGGCAGCCGTTTCAGCCACTGTTCAATGCTTGAAGCCATCCAAATTTGCGAAGAGATTACTGGCCGTAAATTGGAGCATACGTACAAGGAAGACAATCGCATGGGCGATCATATCTGGTATGTAAGTGATGTCAGTAAGTTTCAGTCGCACTACCCTGATTGGAAATTGACCAAGGACGTAAAGACGATTCTCACCGAAATCTTCGAACACAACACCGAACGCTGGGAACAACCTGTTGCCTAGGTACCTTGTTTTCTTGTTGCAACCACTCTATCCAGGATTTTGATTGATGATCGACAAAGGCAAGCACAACATCATCGGTGTTAATGTGTGTGCGGTGGACTACGAGTCTGCCGTTGAACAAATTATCGAAGCTGCTCAAGCCCGGCGTCCCTTGGGCGTGTCTGCATTAGCGGTGCATGGCGTGATGACTGGCGTTATGGATAACGCGCATCGTCATCGTTTGAACCAACTGGAACTAATTGTTCCCGACGGCCAACCCGTGCGTTGGGCGTTGAATCTATTGCACGGTTGCAAGCTAAAAGATCGCGTTTACGGTCCCAACTTGATGTTGGAAACCTGCAGGGCAGCCGCTGAAGAAGGCGTTTCGATCTTTTTGTTTGGCGGCAAGCAGGAGCTGTTAGATACGCTTGAGTCTCAGCTGATGAAGAAGTTTCCGGAGCTTAAGGTGGCTGGTAAGCTGGCCAGTAAATTCCGCACAGTTTCTCCTGAAGAAAAACAAGAGATCATCGACACGATCAACGCCAGCGGAGCCGGGATTACGATGGTTGGCTTAGGATGTCCTCGGCAAGAAGTCTGGGCATATGAGTTCAAGGACCACGTCAACATGCCAGTTTTGGCAGTTGGCGCAGCATTTAACTTTCACGCAGGTGAACTTGCTCAGGCACCGCCGTTCTTGCAGAAGTGGGGACTTGAGTGGTTCTATCGTTTGACGCGCGAGCCTAAACGACTTTGGCGCCGCTACGTTATTCTCAATCCCTATTACGTTTCTTTGGTCAGCTTGCAACTGCTGCGGTTGAAGAAGTTTGATCCGGAAGCCACCGAGACTCCTGCGAAAGAAATTCTTTACGGCTAGTGTGGGCGTACCTGTCAGCGGCCGTAGCACAAGTTCGGCGACTCTACTGCTAGCCGTCAAAATCCAGTTGGTATCGTTGACCGGATTTGATGCTCTCGTGGGCTCCAACAACAATCTTCATGGCGCGATAGGCATCACTGGCATCAGTTGCGTGAGGGATTCCACCGGTGACCAGACGCTGGAAACGGTCCAGCATCATCTCACCGACCGCACGCTCGGAATCTAGTGACTCGGTATGCTGCCCAGCATCATCAAACCAAATCAGGCTTGAGGGTAGGTCGATAAACGCCATTCCGCGTTCGCAGCAAACTTGCAAGGACGCCGGACGCCGAAAGGAAAGGGCGTCTTGCCACCGTTCAGGAATGTAGTGCCCGATACTCAACTGCACCAGCGGACATTCGGCGGAACGCTTGGCTGTGATGGCTTCATCCGTTTGGTAATGCGGCGGAAACTCGAGACTAGCCATTTGATAAAACGTAGCAAGTCCTCCTGACGGATTACCGTGGGCCGCACTGACGATCGAGGAAGGGTCCGCCCCCACCAAATACCGGCACCAATCGACCAATTCCATCATGTTTCGCCAGACCAGTGGGCAATGCTGGCCACGCCGTAAGCGGTCGTTTTGGTCTTCTACTGGAAGTCGTTGGTGGCAAAACATCAGCCGAGGTTTACCCAACCTTGTTGCGATCAGTTCTTTCAAACGAATCGTCGCAGGGGCGTAACGGCGCGGGAGTTCTGCCATGAAAGGAATGCCAGAGTCGCGAATTTGTCGATGGATCAAATCGGCTTGCTCGGGGGTCACGTCCAGTGAGGCGGAACTGTAAACGGCTTTGCCAGTCTGGCACGCAACTTCGATTGGCAGCGGACCGTACCACTGTGGCGACAACGCCAGGACGGCATGGACATCGTCACGATTGATCAACGCACGAAAACCGTCCGTTGCGACGGCACCAAACTCGTTGGCAACAAGACGCGATTTTTCCGCGACCTCACAGCAAACCGCGTTGACCTTAAACCGGTCAGACAGTGCGCGAAGGGCTGGTGCATGGCGCACCTTCCATTGGTCCCCCAACCCAATTAAACCGACTTGAAGTTTGTTCATAGGGTGGGCGGGGGTAGCAAGCGCGTGGCGTGTGAATAGGAAGGGCATCATCATTATAGCACCCAGATGTTGGCGGTGGGTGGCAGTGGGCACGATTGTGGCCTTCAAGCGAATCCACTCGCCTAGATGCGCTTAGACACGGGACTCTCACAGTAATACGCATGACCGTCAGATAAAATTTAAACGGCAACCTTTGACGTTTTTGGCTAACTGACACACCTTGCCGCGGACTCGGGAGAGCACAAGAGATGGGAAATGGGATGGGAATTGGATAGCTCAAGTTTTCCCGCCGTCAAATTCCTGCTGCTACTCGTTCGTGCGTCCCCTATATCCAACACGCTTTAACGCTTCAGGCAACTGCAGGCGTGAATTGACGCACAGGTCGTCCGATTCTGCAAATATATGCTTTCACTTTGGTCGATACAAAAAATGGTTTAGGTAAGTCGTCATTAAGTCGCCACACACTTCAAGAACCAGCATTTGTGCCGGAGATTTCCGGTTGTAGGTACACATCAATCAGAAACCGTCGGTCAGTTGGCCTCCCCACTGAGAGGGTGGACCGAATCAAGGAAGAAAGAAAATATGAGATTGACTATTGCATTGGTTATGACGGCGACATTGGGTTTGTTGGGACACCAAGCGTTTGGGCAGAACTACGTTCACGAATTCGGCCAGCAAGAAATCTATGCCTCTGGAGGCCTATACGCAGCCGACATCGGGGGACAAGAACCAAAGGCGGGCAAATCTTATAGAGAAGCCTATCAGGACGCTCAAGCTGGCGACAAACCACTGTTGGTTTTGGTCACCGCAACTTGGTGCCCGCCTTGTCAGGTGATGAAACAGACAACGATCCCAGAATTGATGCGGAAGGATTCCTTTAAGGACTTTCACTATGCGACCGTCGATCTGGACAGAGAAAAGGAACTGGGGCACCAGCTGATTGGTAAACGCGGCCTACCACAATTGATCATGTTCGAACAAGAGAACGGAAAATGGGTTCGGCGATATCTACGTGGAATTCAAACGGTCGAGACGGTCGAAGCATTTGTTGCACAAGCATCGATGTTCCGTACTGCAAGTGCTCAGGCTTCCGAAACAACCATTGATAAATAAGACGGTGGCTGCATCGACAGACCAATGAGGACCTCGGTAGTCATCCCCGCGCTCAACGAGTCTGGGGTGATCGAGCGAGCCATTTTAAGGGCGCAGGCGGCCGGAGCTCATGAGGTGATCGTCGTCGATGGAGGCAGTGATGATGACACTGCTGATCTTGCTCGTAGAAGCAATGCCCAACTGTTAGTGGGCTCTAAGGGGCGTGGAAAGCAAATGAATCTTGGCGCTTCAAAAGCAAGCGGCGAGATTCTTCTATTTCTGCATGCTGATACATGGTTGTCTGAAGACAACATTAAGCAAATCGGCAGTGCGATGTCCGACGGAGAATATCTTGGTGGCGGCTTTCATCAACAACTGGAAAGCAGCCGCTGGATCTATCGGCTAATCGAAATGGGAAATGCTGCTCGAGTGCGCTACCAACGATTGGTCTATGGCGACCAAGGAATGTTCGTTCGACGTAGCGCTTTTGAGCGGTTTGGCGGCTTCTTAGAAATTCCGTTGATGGAGGATTTCGAATTTTCGCAGCGTGCCTTTTGTGACTCGGCTCCTCTACTACTCGATGGCCCAATCCACGTTGATGTCCGGCGTTGGGAAACGCTTGGAGTACTGCGCACTACGATCAAAAATTGGCGAATCGCGTACGCGTGGCGACGAGGCGTGGCCGCCGAAGAGCTGTACGAACGCTATTACAACTAGAGTGTTGCAATAGGAAGGTTAGTTTCTCCACACGTTAGTCACGCGCATCGCAGGTCTCACAACGTCCCACGTAGTTCCAATCATTGGCCACGCGGAGAGAAATCCAGGACCATCCATCCGTCGCCGCCTTTTCATTGATGAAGCTCTGAGAAAAAGCAACCGGCTGTTCGAGCGTTACGCTAAGAGTGATTGCCACCAGCAACGTCAACAAATGGGCTGTTCTTGAGTTCATCGTTGCGAGTGTTTCATGACCCTGGTGAGTGCGTGATCCGTGAGGTAGCTCGATCTATTTCTGATACATCGACACCATTCTTTTGGCAACTTCGGCCATGGAGTCGCGAATCTCGACAGGTTTGAGGATTTCCGCCTCGTGTCCCAACGCCAGTAATCGAGGCATGATCTCCAATTCATGAGTCACATTAGGGATGGTTAGTTGCACGTCTCCGTTATCCAGCTTTTTGACCTCTTGCTCAGGATGCCAAGGATCTTCCGAGATAGAAGATGCATGGACAGCATCGATTCGCATTACAAAATCTCTTGGGTCCTCGTTGCTATGGAAGATGCTGAGCGTATTGCCAAAGAAATTGTCGAGATCCAGATCCTCCGGCGGCTTGAATCTTGTATCTAATAATTTCGCTTTCTCGAACCGGTCCAGTTTCCAGACGCGTACACGTGTCTCTGGATCGGCAACCTCGTTCGCGGCACCGATCACGTATAGGCTGGACTTATGCAGGCACATCTCATAGGGCTCTATCTGGCGTGTTTTGGCTGGCTTGCCCATGCTCTGATAGACGATTTCAAGGATACGATGTTCGAGAATGCCTCGGTTGATCGTTTTGATGATTCCTAGTTTCTCTTCGTACGACTTGGGGCTTAAACCTTGGACTCGCAGGATTTTGCGATATTTTTCATAGTGGGATAACACGCCATCAGGAATGTCCTCTTGGATCTTTTGCCAAAACGTTTCGATGCCCATCCAGAACGGCGTTCCTACTAACGGGTGCATCAATTGGCGCCCCAGCGACAGGGCAATCAATTCGGTGGCCGAGCAACTGATTTGGGTTGTGGTTTTTGCGCGCGGGCCAAGCTTCCAGACTTTGCCGCGCTGTTCGTCGTGATTGCCGACATCGATGCCAGCAGCCTGCAGAGCTTCCAGATCCCGACGGATGGTGCGTTGGTGAATGGAGGCGAGTCCTAGTTCCTCAATCAGATCGTCAGAGAGTTCTCTAAGCGTTTTTCCGTATCGGACGCGTTCAAGGATCTGGAGGATCTTGTGTTGGCGAATGAGTTGTTCGTTGCGTGCCATGTTTGGTGTTTCCGTTTACCGGGGCGGGAACTTGCCGGCCAGCGAGCTTTCTGTTTAACAACAATCGATTATAGCGGGCAATGCTCGGTTGGCGTATGGGAGCGTCGGTGACTGATTGTCGGCAAGTTTGGTGGACTTGACATTCAATAGTGATGGGATTTTTGCGAATTTCTTCAGACCCGGATGTCCTTAAGGCGTGGATTCTTTTAGGGCTGATTTCATTTGGATTTCACCAAGAGACCC
>CALKXO010000223.1 GCA_938003615.1 uncultured Pirellulaceae bacterium
TCACGCCGTCTACCCGAGCAGCAATTGGACCGGCATCGGTTACCGCCAGCAACGGCGGCGTATCGATGATGACGAAGTCGAATTCTTCACGAAGCTCTTCGATTAGATCCTTCACTTGGGGTGAAGAACAAAGCTCAGCAGGATTCTGCGGTTTCTTTCCACAGGGCATCAATGTCAGGCCTTCAATTTCTTCACATTCGTACATGCAATCTCGCCAAGCAGATCGACCGCTCAGAACAGTGGCGAACCCTTCGGTCGCCTCGATGCCGAACACCGAGTGCTGCCGTGGTCGTCTCATATCGGCGTCGACCAGCAAGACTCGCTTACCGGATTGGGCAATGGAAACGGCAAGGTTAGAAGCCAAGGTCGACTTACCATCACCCGGAGTCGGGCTAGTGACCTGAATCACCGAATGCTGTTTACCTTGCGTGTTGAAGTAGAGCGCCGTACGCACCGCACGAAACGCTTCGGAGGTTTGCGACTTGGGCCTGTGGTAGGAACAAATCGTTGGTTCGATCGAAGAACCTTCCACCAAATAACGTTTCCCTTGGGTGATCACAGGAATGTGTCCGATCAACGGCACGTTCAAATGCCGCATAATCTCGTCCGGGTTGTGGAATGTCTTGTCTGCAAGTTCTACCAAACAGCCCAGTCCAAAACCGGCCAGCGATCCCAACAAGCCGCCAACGCCCAAGATCAATGGTAAAATCGGCCATACTTTTTGACCTATTGCTGCGATCTGAGTCAACTGAACCCGATAGCCCTCGTCGTTGGCTTCGTCTTCGTTGACGGGAGTAATTTCAGCAAAACGACTGGTGATCTGATCTAGAAATGACTTAAGAGTCTCAGTCTTGTCTCGCTGAATTGCGATAGCTTGCTCCAACTTTTGCAATTCCTTGGTGCTACTTGCATGAAGGTTTTGCTGTGTCAGCAAAGTACGAAAATCCTGCTCTAAGGAATTGATTCTAGTATCGACCAATTTCTGATAGCTATCTAAGGCTTCCGCATCGGTAAGTGGAGTTTGAAAACCGCTGATGTCTTCCTCCATCGGGCCATCGAGCACTTCTTCGAGGTTAACCCGAAGACGATCTAGTTGCCCTCTGGCAACCTCAACGGTGGGATGGCCTTCACCCAAACGTCTTTTACTCAATCGATAATTATCTTCCGCACTCACAATACGATCCTGAAGACTCTCGATCACTCGCTCCCGGCGGTCGTGCGGTCGACTTTCTTGCGGCATCTTCTTTTCCGCACGAAGCTGCCAAGTAAGCTGCCGAATTCCACCGGCACCGTTCTCGATAGCGGCAAGAATTCTCTCACGATCGAGCATCGCCCCCTTGAGCTCTTCTTGTGTTTGCCCCAGTTTTTTTGTGACATCGGTCAACAGGATCTGGGCTTGGGAGACGTTCTCGCCAACCATAAGATTGCCCTCGATTTTCATGTCCAGCAGTCGCTTCAAATCCTTGAACTCTTTGTCATAATTCTCTTTATATTTCTCGTCGAACTTGCGTAAATCGTCAACGATCTCACTCTTCTGGTCTGAGTACTGTTCGATCAAATCCAACTTGTAGGTCTCGACCAATGCATTAAGAATCGCTGGCGAATCTTCTGCCGAAGAGTTTTGGTAGGTCACCTGATACAGCGTTGGTTCTTCTTTATCTTGCCCAATCTCAAGATTCTCTTGGATGTACTTAATTTTGTCTTCGCGAGAGGGGTACTCGTCAAAAGACTCCAAACCTTCCAACCGAGGCCGAGCATCAAACATCTTGTTGATAATGATCTCTTGACTCATAAAGCGATCGTGGCGAACGCCTTCGTCATAGTCAGGAAACATGGGATTCCCGCCGCTACTAACGGGCACAAACCGCTTCTTGGGCTCAATTTTGACGAAAGCCGTACTCTCGTAGACGTCTTCGCACTTAGCGTAGAACAAGGTCGCAAGTGCCATACCGCAAACAAGACCAAGGAAGACCAACCACTTTCGGCGGTTGAGAACACCCCAAAAATCGAAGCCAGCCTCTTCCTCGACTTCGGGGGCAGCCATCATGAATGGAGCAGGTTGTCCCATGTTGGGATTGGAATAGGGGTCCACGTATAATCCTCCAGTGTGCCAGCGGTGTTCTTCAAGGTGGATCTGCCTATAAAAACAAGGCAGCGATCCCGCAGAAAAGCGTGTCATAGCGTATACAAGTCGTTACGTGAACTCTGTCACGAACGTTCAGAACTATAACAGTTTTCTCTTTTTACTCAATAAAAAACGCTGAAAACATTCCTTTGTTTACATACACTCACCCCGTTTCTCGTCAAAACAAACCGCCAAAAATGAGTATTTTATCTGTCATAGCAGTCAGCTAAGGTTGGTGGACTTTAACTTCAACAGGAGTTCCTTTCGATGACTGGCCAATGACAAGTTCTACCGTCTGACGAAGCAGGGGCGTCTACCACGTATTTCCGGTCGATTCCCCACCCGTAAACGAGTTTTTCCGCATTTCAACACTCGAATAAGTGGCGCAGGATTGCTACATTTGCGGCATGACAACTCCCATGATGAAACAATACCATCAAGCCAAAGCGGCCTGTGGTGACGCCCTACTGTTCTTTCGGATGGGTGACTTCTACGAATTGTTCCTCAGCGACGCCGAGGTCGCTGCCGGCATCCTCGGCCTGACGCTTACCAGTCGAGACAAAGCCAACTCGATCCCTATGGCCGGTTTTCCACACCACCAGCTTGATAGCTACATCGCCAAACTGATCAAGCTGGGGCACCGGGTTGCCGTCTGCGAACAGGTCGAAGACCCCAAAACGGCCAAGGGGCTAGTGAAACGCGAAATCGCGCAGATCGTCACGCCAGGCACCGTTATCGACCAAGCCCTCCTGGAACCGGCCGAGAGTAATTTCCTCGCGGCCATGTGCCCCTCGGAATTCATCGAAAAGAAAAACACTTCCGCTGTCGGCATCGCATGGGCAGACGTTTCGACCGGACGTTTTTACACGACATCCGCTCCCGCCGCACAAGCGTTAGACCTACTGGAGCGAATCGGCGCTTCGGAAATTCTTGTCCCCGATAAATTTCGCCACATCGCAGACACTTTGGCAGACTCGGCGATGATCACCGATCGTCCCAAGTGGAGCTTTCAATTTCCAGCCGCAGAAGACGGGTTGAAAACGCAACTGGGCGTCGCGTCTCTAGAAGGTTTTGGCGTCGACCAGTTCGGGCCATGGGCGACCTCAGCCGCCGGCGCGTTGATCGCATACCTGAAGGAAACACAAAAAGAATCGTTGCTGCACTTCAATGCAATCAGCGCTTTCCATCAATCGCAGTTCGTCGAAATCGATTCGGCTACTTGGCGTTCCCTAGAAGTCAGCCGCACCATTCGCAGTGGCACGCGGACCGGTTCGCTACTGGGTGTGATCGACCGCTGCCAGACGCCGATGGGCAGTCGGTTGCTGAACGATTGGTTTGCCAGCCCGCTGGCCGACAAGGACAAAATCGATGCTCGCCACGACGGTGTGGAGGAATTGATTGACACCGAACCTCTACGTTCGGCGTTAGCAGCAATCTTCAAATCAATCTTTGACCTCGAACGCCTCGTCGCGCGCGTCGGCACCGGCCGTCCAAGCCCGCGCGATCTGTCTTGCGTCGCCAAAACTCTAGCCAGCGTCCCGTCCATCAAAGCGAAATTAGCCGGGCGAAAAAGCGCACTCCTCAATCGCTTAGAAAGCGAACTAGATCTGTGCGCCGACCTACGCGCCCCCCTTGAATCAGCCATCGTTGATCCTTGCCCCGCAAAACTTAGAGACGGCGATTTCATCAAGGAAGGATATGACCAGAAACTTGACTCACTCCGCACACTGGCCGCCGGTGGTAAACAATGGATCGCGCAATACCAACAAAAAATCTGCGACCAGACTGGCATTCCTAGCCTGAAGGTTGGCTTCAACAAGGTCTTCGGCTACTACTTGGAATGCACCCACGCCCACCGCGACAAAGTTCCAGACGACTTTATTCGCAAACAAACGCTTAAGAACGCCGAACGTTTCATCACGCCTGAACTGAAAGAGTACGAAGAGAAAGTTCTCTCTGCTGACTCCGAAGCCGAAAGTCGTGAGCTCGAGCTGTTCTCCGAACTGCGAGAACTATCTCGTTCTTACACCGCGCGTTTAAAGTCCAACGCCGAAATCATCGCCACGCTCGACGCACTCAACGGGCTGGCTCGACTAGCGGTGGAACAAAACTATTGCCGACCTGAAGTGGTTACCGACAGCCGATTGCACATCGTAGATGGTCGTCACCCCGTTCTGGACGTCGTCCAACCACTAGGCGCATTTGTGCCTAATGGAACGATGATCGATGAAGAGCAGGGTTACTTGCATCTGATCACTGGTCCCAACATGGCAGGTAAGAGTACTTACATCCGCCAAGTCGCCTTGATCACTTTACTGGCTCAAGTTGGCAGCTTTGTTCCAGCTCAAAAAGCGACGATCGGAATCGTAGATAAGATTTTCGCGCGTGTGGGAGCCAGCGATGAACTGTCCAAAGGACAAAGTACGTTCATGGTTGAGATGACCGAGACGGCTCGGATCCTGAATACTGCGACCAACCGGTCGTTGGTGATTCTTGATGAGATCGGTCGCGGCACGAGCACTTACGACGGTGTTTCTTTGGCTTGGGCGATCGTGGAATTCCTCCATGATCAAATTGGTTGCCGCACGTTATTTGCGACGCACTATCACGAGCTTACAGCACTCGAAGACGACTTCAAAGGCGTTGTCAATTTCAGCGTTGCGGTGCGTGAGTGGGAGGAGAAAATCGTTTTCCTACACAAGATCGTGCGCGGTTCAGCAGACAAAAGCTACGGGATTCACGTGGCGCGTCTGGCCGGCGTGCCTCAGTGGGTCAATCGCCGTGCCGAAGCGATTTTAGAGCGACTCGAAGGCAAGAACGAGGTTGAAGAAAACCGACAAGCCATCCGTTCTGGATCCAACGGTGACGGAGGCATCCAGATGACTTTGTTCGGCGTTCAAGACCATCCGCTGATCGAAAAAATCAAGAAGCTGGACCCGAACCAATTGACACCACTGCACGCACTCGAGATGGTCAATCAATGGCAAACGGAATTGAGTAACGGGGACGACACGTAGTGCAAGCGTCCCGCTTGCCAAGCGTGCAACAAGCGGGACGCTTGTACTACGAGGTCTTTATCCAACCTGAACTATCGCCATCGAGCAAAAAACGATCGCGTGCAGAACACCATGGGTACTCATGTGGAGACTTCACCAGCCCAGCCCTAACCGCGTTTAGATTTATATAGTCAACCACTCGTTCCATCTCGTCATCGTCTCTCACCCAATGGTCGTAAGATTCGTGTTGCCAAAATTGCCCACCGCGATTCAGGATCTTATTGGCCTCGTGAGCAGTATAGCTCTTTAGACTGTGCATAATGGCGGCGAGAAGATTTCCTTTGTCTCGCACTTCACCTAAGTCCGCGTCCGCGTAGTCTTGTCTCGCGCGGTGCTCTAGCAAAGGAAGCAAGAGGAGGTGCACGTGGTTTCCCATTATCGTGTACGCGAGTAACTGATACTTCTTTTCATGATGAAAGAATAGGCTCGCGCGCACCATTGACGCGACTGCTGTCTCGGCAAGCCAAAGATTTTCGGTAGCGTTATCTAGTTGAGCGTCAAATCTGCTGAACAGCTTTTTGTGAATCGTTTTACGCTGCCCTGCGGAGGTTTGCGATTCCGAGAGGGGTCGTTGTATCAAACGATGCTTTTCCTTCTGCATCTTTTCGAGAAAAGTACTAGAAAGAGATCCGTACAAACGAAAAGTAATAAAGTGAGCCGCTCCGGGAACATACCAGTGCGGCAGAGACCGTCGAGTAATAATTTCCGACATGAAACCGATCCGAAATCAACTTGAAAACAACGTTCAGGATGCAGCGTAAGCGTTCCGCTTCTCAAGCCAGACATCGTAGTGCAAGCGGTCCGCTTGCCATGCGCAACGTAGTGCAAGCGTCCCGCTTGCCATGCGCATCGTAGTGCAAGCGTCCCGCTTGCCAAGCGCGCAACAAGCGGGACGCTTGTCCTACGTTGTTACGCCAGCTTCTTTTTAATCGTCACCTCGGTCTTGCCAATTTGCACGTCGTATCCGGCAGCGATCAGTTTATCACGCAGTTCGTCTGATTTGGCGTAGTCCTTTGCCTCACGGGCCGCGACCATCTCCAACCGCATTGCCTCGCCTTCGTCGTCAGAGCCGCCGTCATCTGCGTCGCTCACCCCCTCTCCGCCAATCGGCGCGATCGCCAGTACCGAATTCATTTTGTCCCAGATCGCTAACGATAGCGCGGGATCGCTATGGTCCGACTTGATCCACGTATGCATCACGGCAAGCGCTCCAGCAATGTTCAAATCGTCAGCCAATGCCGTCGCGAAGTCGTTTAAGACGGGATTACTCAAATCTACCTCGGCCATTTTGCCTTCCGCCTTCGACTCCAGCTCCTGACGCAGTTCGATTAACTTCATGACCGTGTTGGCCGAATCGGTCAAACCTTTCTTGGTGAAATTCATGTTCGAACGATAGTGCGATTTGATTAACTCAAACCGCAAAACTGCCGGATGAACGGGCTTACCGGTTACTTTGCCCTCAAACACGTCCCGTGCCGTATAGAAATTGCCTTGGGATTTCGACATCTTGTCGCCTTCTACGAACAAGAACCGAGCATGCACCCAGTAGTTTGCAAAATGGCTTTCCCCGCTACAGCCACACGATTGAGCAATCTCGCACTCGTGATGCGGGAAAATCAAATCTTCTCCGCCGGTGTGGATGTCGATAACATCCTGTCCCAATTTTTCAGCCGCCATGACGCTGCACTCGATGTGCCACCCCGGGTAGCCAACGCCCCAAGGAGATTCCCACTTCATGATGTGTTTCTGATCAGGCTTCCACAATAGAAAATCGGCCGGATGCTTCTTCATCGACTGATTCTGATCACTTACGCGACCGCCGGCTCCACTTTGCAGTTTGTCCATCGTGTTACCGCTTAAGTTACCGTATTCCGGAAAACTCTCGACGCTGTAATAGACGACGCCGTCGGAAGCCACATAGGCATGCCCTCGTTCGATCAAACGCTCGATCATTTTGATCATGCCTTCAATGTAATCCGTCGCGCGCGGCATGCTTTGAGGATACTCAGCGGCCACCTTGTAACCCAATTTGTTTGCGTCGTCCAGAAACGCCTTCGTGTAGTAGTCCGCGATCTGGTAAGGATCGTTGGGATCTTCAATCGCTCCTTCAGGAACGCGCCCCGACTTCTTGTTTTCCTTGACGCGCGATGCCGCAGCGAGCATTTTGTCCGCTTCCCCCTCGACCATGTGGCCGACGTCAGTGATGTTCATCACGTGCTGAACTTCATATCCAACAAGTTCTAAAAACCGCCGCATCAGGTCACCGAACAAGAAGCTGCGAAAATTTCCAATGTGCGCGAAGTCATAAACGGTTGGACCGCACGAGTACATTTTGACGACGCCGTCCTGAATGGATTTGAATTCTTCCTGTTGATTGGTCAGAGAGTTGTAGAAATTGATTTTCATATAAACGGCTGGTGAAGAACTCGAAAGCAAAGTGGGGCTGCGCGGAGGCTGATGGACTCAACGACCGGAAGGCGGCTGTGCACAGAATGTACAGGTTTAGTGCGTTTTACGGCAACCGCTGTTTCGCGCCTGCAGGACCTCAAACCGCGAAAAAGAAGGATTCCTTCCACCACTTCTCGGCTTGGAAGCGCACGAGTTATTCAACTACAACGGCAGATCACTCGGCCAGATCTCATAAAGCCACGGGTGGACCCACGGGTTCAGGTTTGACCAAGAAACTGAAATAACGCTGGCGGCCAACAACAACAGACAGAAGAAACGCCCTAGCTTCGATTGCGCAAGTGAATCTGCCATCGGCAAAATACAGACCAACCACAACGGATACAGCCAGAACACCCAACGCAGGCCGCTGCTAACGCCGCCGTAATTTCTGTCGATCGTCGGCCGCATCAGATAGAACGTCACCACAACCACCGACAACACAATCGTCATCAGCCCAAACCATCGCAATTGGTAGCGTGATGAGAACATCAACACCATCATCCCCGCCAAAGCTAAAATCCAAATCGGCGTCAGTGAAAAAATTCCATGATGTCCCAGCAACACATGAAAAGCGTAGACCAATGGATCTCCTTGCCCACGATCAACCAGCGACTTTTTTTCAAAATTCGACTTTAACCAATAGCTGCCCTCGTACTCGTACCAGTTTGAGCGTGGGTGAATCGAAAATAGGCCAAGCTTACTGGCGGCGTCATGTTGAATGACGAAGCTTTGATCTGACAGGCGGTCTTTCACATTCCAACGACGGACATTCGGGGGCGTCGAGGGCCAGTCACCGGGCGTAATCGTCACCGATGAGAATCGATATTTCTGCGGCAGCGCGTTTTCAACTAGCGCCGGCAATCCACCAACGTCCAGTTTTTCAATGACAGGCCACGCAGGTTCAATCTCCACCGAAGCAACTGCCGCTCCGTCGCTGCGATGCGCGTATGGCATTCTCCAGTCGCCGTGAAACGCATAGTTCGTTCCAAAGAACGCCGCTAGAATCACCAACGCGCCTGGCAGAAAAGCCGTCATCGTCAATCGCCTAGAACTCCAAAGACAAACCAGGCCAGTAACGGCCAACAACGCCAATGCGGGCAGGTCGTTTGAAAACGCCAACGCCGAAGCAATTCCAGCCAACAAAAACGTCCGCCAGGTTGCTTGGGGAAGTCTTGAATCCGGGTCGCGCGAGATTTTGGTAATGCAATACACCGTCGCCATCGCAGCAGCAGCGGCAGGTAAATGGTTGTTCAACGTCACCGCGAACGTCGACAAAAAAGTACCAAACCCAGCGCAGGCCAGTACGTAGTAGCGACTCCAGTCACGTACCGAAATGCAATCAATCGTCTTGGCAAGGAAATAGAGCATCGCAAACCAACACACTCCATTTAGCAACAACAGCAGCGCGCGCGTCACAACGAAAGTATCTGAGGTGATCGATAATCCTGTGAACGTTTTAATGGCGAAGTAGCCCGCCGCCACCACCGACGCCAACAGCGGCGGCTTACTGGAATAGGCATGCATTTTCTCGTCCGCACCAATGTGTTGGACTTTGTCGATCGTATCCCAGTTAATCGCTTGGCCACGCACAATCACATCGTCGATATGGAACGATTGCTCGTCGACCAACGCGCGAACGGTTGCCCATCGACTGCGGTCATTGGCACTAAAAAAGGGAGTGTCATAGTCGACCGTGTGATTCTGCACTGTCGCAATCCGACCGCAAACCACCGCCAGCGAACACGCGATCAAAATCCAATAGATCGACCAATGGCGTTGTTGGCAAAAGGCCGGCAGTTCTGTCGGACAGGCTTGGCGATTGGCGGAGGACATGAATTATTGTTCTTCTGGACAAGGCAAGCAAAAGGCGGCTTCGCTCTCGGAAGCCGACATATTCATTGACGGTGGCGTAAGTCACCGGATAAGGGTGTATCGCATGCAAAGCCCAGAGGGCAACACACGCTTCAGGAATCTTGATTGTGCCCGCCTCCGGCCTAAAATGAGTGGCATTCGGCTAGTGCCCAACCGGCTAACGTTCGCAACGCCAACTCTTAGCTTTGACAAACGGCTATTCTATTCCAGTTTCTTAGCAATCGAGTAGGGTTCTTCGCGCGATTGCCCTTTGGCGACAATAAGTTCTGCCAAAAACCCCATCGATAACAACTGCGTCCCCAATATCAATAGCCCAACGGAATACAGAACAACCGGACGTTGGTGCAATGGAGTCCAATCGGGATAGGCCACCATCCGTAGAATCCAATAAATCGCCATCGCAAACATTCCAAACGCACCCACGCTAAAGCTTGCCAGCCCAAACATTCCCAATAGATGCTGTGGGCGCTGATTAAAGCCTGTCAAAAAACTGACGGTGAGCAAATCTAAAAATCCTTTGGGCAGTCGCTTCAGCCCATATTTGGAAACCCCATGCACCCGCGCTCGATGATTGACAGGAATTTCGGTAACACGGAAACCTCGCGCGGCGGCCAGCACCGGCACGAAACGATGCATCTCGCCGTAAAGTCGCACTTCATCAAAGATCTCTCGCCGGTAGGTCTTAAAACCACAGTTATGATCATGAAGCTTCAATCCAGTCAGCGTACCAACCAGCCAGTTAAAGACTTTGGAGGGCAGCGTTTTGTTGACCGGGTCGTTTCGGACTTCTTTCCAGCCACTGACCAAGTCGTAGTCATCGGTCAGCGCCGCCACCATTTTAGGCACCTCAGCCGGATCATCCTGCAGGTCAGCATCCATCGTAACGATTAGCTGCCCGGTGGTCATCTTTGCTCCCGCCCTCAACGCGGAAGCTTTGCCGTAGTTGCCCCTGAACTTGATCGCTTTTACTTCTTCGTGACCACTGGAAAGCGACTCAATGACTTTCCAAGTGTCGTCGGTCGATCCATCATCGATGAAGACGATTTCAAAATCGTAGCTGTTCTCCGCCGCCACGGCGGCGATTTCCTGATGCAGTTGAACTAGGGAGTCCTGCTCGTTGTAAGCCGGAATAACGAATGAAAGATTGGGCATGAAATGTTTAACTGGGAGCACGTTTTAGAAGGCGGGTTCTCTGCCGCCGATTTTCAATGTTGCCATCATAGAGGTATTCTAACCAGCGTCACAATAGGAAAGACTCGTGGTAACTTCGAGGCCACGATGGATAGCCGACGAGCAAAATTTAAAAAACGCCGCCACCTCCTCCGCCACGTCCTCCAAATCCTCCCGTTGTACCTTGCCCCGGCAACGCGATGCCTCGTCTGCTACGCAAGCCTGCTTTTGTTTTGGATTGCGGCAGTGCGATGGCCACAGAGCCACTCGAGTGAGCTGTTTGCTTCTGCGTGACAGGAGCCACACGAACAGTCGTGGCTCGGCCTCCGGTCATACCAAAGTAGTTGTTAAACAGTCGCTGGCTCCCGCGATGGACCGAATAGCACGTATTAATCACAAGAATCACGCGCCCATTTCGCTGCACTGGCTCCACGGTTCCTTCGCCAGTGCCTGAATCTGACCAACTATCGTAACCGACACTGGTTTGCAGTATATCGATCAAGGAGTAAGCCTCGTTGGGGGTTGTTACTAAATCGGAAACGTCATAGAGGATCGTCGTAAGGAACTCGGGGTCGTTCATGTTGTCGTTAGAAATAATGCTCAGCACTCCATCGGGAGAAATGACGATCGTTGCATTAACTCGTCTGAGCAAATTCAACAGCGCCGAACGCAGCGTCTGTTCTCCAATGGGCACGAGTAGTTTTTCCGCATCGTCCCAAGCATCATCGATTGCCGTGGCGTCGACGATCACCGTCACTCCCAACTCGTTCAATTCCTGCACCAAATCTGCTGCGATGATGGTGACACCTTGAGGCAACCTTGATGGTTGATCGAGAACTCCTTCTACTCGCAAATATGCAGCCGACCGCGAATCAGGAATGCGGCGACTTGGCGCCGTCGAGTAACGTCTTGGTACAGAGGATACAGACGGGAGCGCGATAGTAATTGGCGTCGCTTGTGCTTGCGCCGAATCGGCCCAAAAAGAAAAGCTCATCAACACGGCAAGCGCGGGTATAAAAAAGAAAAACTTCGACCGTTGGTCCACGGTTTCGTTGAACATCCGACGACTTTCCTGAAAAGTTTTCGACAAGCGTTTTGTTCACTAGTATAGTAAGTGCAGACATCTGCCGCACCATGTTTTTGCGTCGTACTGCTTCAAGGGTCTACTCTTGCATTTCATTTAGCGCTTTATCAGCCACTCTAATCCGTTCTAAGCCATTGGCACCCCTTCGCATCCATTCGGGTCACCCTGAACACACCGGACAACTATGAAACTGGAACCTCAAAGACAGCAGCCTCGTAACTTTGGTCGCACGACCAAACAAATTGTATCGGCCATCGCGGCATGCTCGATGGCGATGTCAATTTTATCTTTAGGTGTCGCCCAAGCTCAAACTGCCGACACGCCGCCGGTCAAACGAATCATTTTCTACAACAGCGGCATTGGACAAATCCAACACGAAGGAACCATCGAAGACAGCCAGTCCGTTGCGCTGAAATTCAGCAGCCATGACATCAGCGATGTGCTCAAGAGTCTCGTATTTTCTGACGCTGGCGGCGGAACGGTCAGAGCCATCGAGTACCAGCCGGCTCCCGAAGCAGAAGACGTCGCTGCGAATGAACTTGGCGAGCCCATGACGCTTGCTCAGCTACTGCAAAGTCACCGCGGCCAGACGATAGAACTTGACTTTGGAAGGGACCAGATAGCCACCGGAAAGATCTTTGGCGTAGAAAACCGACCCAATGAAAAATCGTCCACCGACATGATCGTTCTAGTCAGTGATGCCGGATTAAAATCTTATGTGATTGCCGACGTAAGACAGTTTTCTTTTGCCGACCCGGAAGTAGGCAAGAAACTCAACCTCGCCCTTGGCGGCATCGTAAAATCACGTGAGGCCAGTCAGAAGCAACTGAAAATTGTTTTCGACGGTAAAGGAAAACGCGATGTGAAATTTGCCTACGTCGTTGATTCACCCATCTGGAGAATGACCTACCGACTCGCCTGGAAAAATGGAGAAGCGTATCTTCAAGGATGGGCTCACGTCGATAATGTATCCGGTGTCGATTGGGACGAAATCCAATTGGAACTGCGGAATGGGCGTCCACGCGCCTTGCACTCCGAAATTTTCTCACCCGTCCTCGCAGAACGCCCCGACGCGGGAAACTCTGTCTACGACTTCACTGACGGTCTGAACCTCGTCACCCAGTATTATGGCTTTGGAGCGACGCCAAGATTCTCGGGCTCAATGGCCGGCGATTCATGGAATGATCACGGCGGTGGATCAGGATACAAAATGTACGGCGGCGGAGGTGGAGGAATGGGTGGCGGTGGATTCGGAGGTGGAGTTGGAGGTGGTGGCACCCTCGGAGGATCAGCCCCGAGGACCGGCGTTGATATTCGAACTTCATTCGAAGCGTCAGCGTTGACTGGAAGTGCGGGGCGTGCCGTCAAATACACCATTAAGAATCCTGTCAGCCTCAGCTCCGGCAGTAGTGCTGCGATCCCCGTTGTTGAAGAGAAACTTCCGGGAGAACTAATCTCTTTGTTTAACGGAGACGGCATGCCTTCTTTGGCCATCGAAATTGAAAACAAAAGCGAACTTGCGATGGTTTCCGGTCCCGTCTCCATCGTGCGCGACAACGACTTTGTCGGCGATAGCAAGCTACCGCGACTGGACCGCAACCAGAAGACCATTGTGCGATACGGAATCGACAGCGCCGTCAATATCTCATCTTCGGTAAAGATTGGCGCTAAAAAGACAGTCTCACTCCGACTCGAAAAAGAGAACCTGTTCGAGAAAAAGATTCAAGCACGCACAGCCACTTGGACGGTCGACAACCGCGACGGCGAACCACGCACGATTGTGCTGCGAGTTCCCAAAGGGAACGAAGGAGCATCCGTCTCGCCAGAGCCAGAGACCAACACAGAGAATCTGAACTTACTCACCTATCGTTTCAATGCGCCTGCGGGCGAGAAGACAGACTTCGTTGTCACCTACACCAAAGAATCCCACGACCGACGACTGTGGTCGATCACGACGTCGCTTCCTTTCAATCAATGGGCAGAAGCCGGCGTTGAAGTCTCGAAGAACGATCTTCAGCGAATGAAGAAAGCAGTGGAAATTACTCGCGCGATGATGTCTTGGCGAGAGAAACGCTCCAAGGCCATGGCGAATCGTTCCGAGCGCATCGCCAATCTTCAAAGAATTCGGGAATCGGTGATCGTGTATGGACGAGAAACCGAGGAGGGCAGGGAAGAGATCAAACGGCTGAAGAAGATTGACCAAGAGATCGTTGCCCTCGAAAGCGAGATTACTTCGTATAGCGAAACCGAAGAGGAACTAGAGAAAAAACGGGAAGCATTGGTTGAGTGAGCCTTTGCAATAGTGACGGAATGAATTGTCACAGAAATGCGCTGCCACGCTGTAATCCTAAATTCACTGGCCACGCTTGGGCAAATACCCCGAACTGCTGTCGTAAATTTTCCTGCGGCGCTTTTGAGAAACTTCTGCCGATTCCTCATGCTGATTCACTAAATCTTTCTTCATCGCAATCGTAAACGGGCACTTCAGCACTTCCAAGCGGAACTGGATGTAGTCCGAATGGGCATCCTCCAACACACCAAGCAGATGGTTCCCCATGTCTTGGCGTGAAGGTACGCCAATCTGATTTCGCCGCCAAATCTCTCCCAGCGAATGCAAACCTGCATCACGTCGCCCGTTAATCTGACTCAACCGCTGCAGCAGTGTGTTGTCACTTGTTTCGTCACGACGAAGGGCTTGCTCTATCTGAATTGCGCGTTCTCCATCAAGCGTTTCGTCGAGGAACGATTCAAGTTCGGCGTCGGTGAATTCTTCGGTCACGCAAATTCTATGGGGCTAAACAGTTGCGGTAAAAAATAGAGAAAGCAAACTTAAGTGTGCCTGTCTACGCTAAGTCGTCAGCGGAATCTCTGAGTTAAGGAACGCCGTTGCCTGTCGCATCAGCCGTGCTTCGTCGACTCCAAGACCGCCACAACAAACAAACATACGCGTTCTACGGATGACGCCTTTCTCCAGAAAATCTGAATTCAAATGGAAGACGACAGGGCAGGGGGACTGAGGATTTTCAACTTCCAACCTCGCAAGATCTGACGGAAACGCGCCAATGGCAAGCTTGGCTCCACCCACCAATGTTGCCACCAGCAATTGGCTGCTGGCAAGATCATCTGAAATTTTCCAAGAGCGCGTCGCGTCGGTGCAGGCTCCCTCAACCGCGTAAACCTTAAATGACTTCATAGGCAACACCGAGGTCACCTTCGGTGCCGGATTGGAGTCCAGAGAATCGGTCTGCAAAGAATAGATCAACTCGACGCCCATCAAGGACGGATCATCACTTTCGTTTTGCTCATTTGATTCGCCATTGGATTCGTCATCCGATTCTTCGACCGCGTCGCAATCAATCACCCGCCAGTAAACTTCGCGCTCAAACGGATGCCCTTGGGAACTGTACCGGGCAACCAAATCGTTGCCGCGCACATACACATCTTGTGGCAAGTCACCTTGTTCGTCTTGGTCACCTACGCCTTTTTTCTCAAGCGCCAAAAGAGACACTGCATCAGTGCCCACCTGAAGCGTCCCACCAGAAAGCGGCGTGTTGGTAGCAACTGTCAACCTTGCCGGTCCTCCATCGCCCTCGCCAATATCCCATACGGCGGTTGCAGAATTTTCGGAGGTTTTCCAAACTGAGTTCAGAGTCATAAAGCTGGCGATCAGTGTTTCGTGAACAAACGTAAAAAATGCTTCGTTCTATCGTATCAGGAGCAATGGCAGTTTTAAATACTGTTGATGAATTCAATTGGGTACGTGGGGGATCGTTGCTTTCCCTCCTGTTTCTAGCTCCAACTCTAAAGTAAGCTGGATGCCCGCACTCCGTGAATTCCCCAAGCCAGAAAAAGTCAACGAAAATCAGTCACTCATGAATTTTTCCCAACAGCAGCTTGCCGAATTCCTGACCGCCGCCGAGCATGCCGCAAGACTTGGCGGTGCCAAGTTAATGGAAATGATGGGGACCGCCAAAGTCAGCGAGAAAGCCCCTAAAGACCTAGTTACCGAAGCGGATCTGGCGTCGCAGCACGCGATTGAGAATTATCTGTTGGAGAAATTCCCTGATCACATTCTCGTCGGCGAAGAAGACACCGAGCTTAGCGGTGACTTGAATAACGACTCGGACAAGTGTTGTTGGATCGTCGATCCGCTGGACGGGACGATGAACTATGTTCACCAACTGCGTTCATTTTCGGTTTCAATTGCGCTTCGACACCAAGGACAGTTGCTGGTGGGAGTGGTTTACGATCCGTGGATCGATGAGTGTTTCTCAGCCGCGCTAAGGATGGGGGCGACGCTCAACGGAGAAACGATCAGCACCAGTGGGTGTGAGGTCATCCCTGAAGCTTTGGTCGTGTGTAGTTTTTCCAGCAGCGTGACGCGCGAGCATCCAGAAGTCGAACGATTCTTAAGAGTGCTGGGAAATGTGGCCAGTATTCGCCGCCTAGGTTCGGCGGCGTTGAATTTGTCTTACGTCGCTTGCGGCAGAACGGACGCTTATTGGGCCACGGGGCTTAAGTGCTGGGACATCGCGGCCGGTTTTTTAATTCTGTCCGAAGCCGGCGGAGCATTGGACTGCATTGAAGGCGGCAGCGAAGTACAGTTTGAAAAACCAAAATTCTGCGCGGCAGCGACCGAAACGCTGGGACAGGCGATGCGCGCGTATCTCGTGCTGGAAGGTTAGTGCCTCGCAGATTCTAGTTTTACTGTTTCGCTCACGAAGCCCAAATTCAGCAACTCACAGTTTCTAACTCCTCGACAACACCTTAGTGTGTCAAAACGGCGTAGTTTTTTGAAATGGTCGATGCTCAATGAACCGCAGAACGTCTTTTTGAACCGCGAAATAATCGAAACAAACGAAAAGACAGGAACGGATTTTCGTACCGATTTTCGTATATTTCGTTTCTTTCGCGGTTAAACAATTCAAGGCAAGAAACACGGTCGAATCTCTACCATGTGTAACGCCGGGGTGCCATGCTTACGCGAGTAATAGTGGTTGTTTCAAGCGTGCACCCGAAACATGCTCACGCGTCTTTAACCAATGGCTAATCTGTCGCGTAAGCATGCCCGCATTCAGAAAGGTTGATCTTTCTCTGGAAGGCGTGAAGCATGGCCCCCACAAACTTTTTTCTCCGTGATACAACGGGCACATCGGCAACCCCATCTCCATCTAGCTTGCCGGTGGTCTTGATCGTTGCTGCGTGACAGGCACTTTTCAATGCGCTCGTCTCCAACAAGCTGTCCATTTTCGACAGTGAGGATGCGTGAACTACGCCAATAGAGGCTGGAAACAGATTCGGGTTGCCTAGATCTCCTATGAAGCGTATGTTTCGAATGAAGTAACCCCCCAACCTACACAAAGGAGACCGCCGTATGTCTATCAAAACAGTATGTTGCTGCATGGTTGTAGCACTCGTTTTCAGCTTCGTTCAAACCGCAGAGGCACAGAACTTGACCCGCCGCGGCGCGATAACGGGTGCCGTCATCGGTGGAATCATCGGTGGCCAAAACAACGAAGTCGCTGCGGGCATCATTGCCGGCGGTCTCGTTGGTGGCGTTGCTGGACGCGTCATCGATAACAACGCCAGTAGAAACTACTATGGTGGACGCAGCTATTACAACGGTGGAAGCAGCTACTACGCGCCACAGCGGCAGTACTACTCGCAGCCGACCTATCGATCTTACGCTCCGGCTCAAACCTACTACGCTCCGCAGCAACAATACTACGCCCCGCGTCGCTCTTGCGGCGGGTGGTAGGCTAGTCGATCAGTATCGATCTAACTTTGGACAAAACAAAAGTGCGGCTAAGGATTATTTCCGCAGCCGCATTTTTTTTTGCCGCCAGATAGTCGTTACGATCAGCGATTCTTACCGCCGCGCAGCGAATCATTGGAGTTGCCGTTTTCTCGAATCGCCGAAGGGTAACAACTGGGGTGAGTTGCGCATCTGAACGTTGTGATCGCGGAGCGATCAACGACTATTTGATCTCACTAAGACGTTTGACGGCAACGGTAGACGGTGGATACTTTGCCTCAACAAGCCCCGTTGAAACAGTGACGCCCCGTTTATTGGTAGCCCTAACAATCACGTTCAAAAACCGGCTGCCGTCCAAATGACTTTTCTTCAACACGTAACACCAGACGCTGATGATGCCGCCGCGATTTGCCAGTTCAGCATCGACCTGAATCTCTTCGGATTGCCAAGCCTTACCGTTCCAGAACTTCTTCGTCGTGGGATGCTGAATCGATAACCTCACGGCGTCTACCGCACGATCGTCCTCGGCCATTCCCGATATCGTGAAATCAGCGCCCAACATCAGCTCCCATTTTGAAGGATTGGCCAACGTGACAACCGATTGCGTAGGTCGTCCCGCCGTCCCATTGGAGGTCGCTACCCGCGCAGTTCGCAAACGACGCTCGAACGACTGGCGTTGCTCCCTCTCTAATTCGGCCCAAGCGTTGTCTAACTGATGAGGATCACGCCGAAGATCGTAGTACTCGCGTTGGCCATTGGCCCAGTGAACGTAAAGCTCATCCGTTGTTCGCAACGCCGCATAGGCACACTGACAGACGTCGTCGAAAACACGTTTGCGCTCAAAATTTTGAATCAACAAATCCTCGCGCCAATCGTCAGGCGTTATCGCGTCTGGCGTTTCCAAGAGAACGGCAAACGACTTCCCGTCAGAACGTGGGCAAGCCGCGCCTGCAAGATCAAGAAACGTTGGAGCCAAATCTAAATGACTGACCAAATGCTCCACGCTTGGCACTGCCATCGACGAGGTGCGTTTTTCGATTGCCGTACTCCAAACAATCAGCGGCACGTTGGTTGATCGACTGTAAGGAACCTGCTTGCCCTCCATTCGATGATGGCCCAACAAATATCCATGATCGGAAGTCAGAAAAATCATCGTGCTGTCCAACTCGCCCTCGGCCTCAAGGCGGCTCCGCAGTTTTCCAATCTGTTCATCGACTGACATTAGCGCTTCCACTCGGCGACGGAAGGTGCGTTTGAACTTCACCATCCGAAAGCGTCCCAATGCCTTTAGCGCTTGAAAGTGCTGCGGCTTGTCGCTCATGTCGTCTTCATCAAAACTCTCCGCCCACGGCAAGGAAGCGGCCGCTGCCAGACCTTCATGCCGCGGCGCGATCATACTCTGGCCGGACGTCGGCTCATGCGGCGCCATCGGGGCAAGGTAAAAAAAGAACGGCTGACGACGATTGAACGTAAGTGTTTTGTGCAGTTCAAGCATCGACTCCATTTCGTCCGATTCATGGTCTGTGCGAAAATCTTCCTTCCCGGCGGTGAACTGAAGCTTCTCGTTGCCATTGCGTGCGCGCGTGTAGTAGGTTTCGAAATATCGGTCCCCGCGCGCCATCAGGATCTCATCCCATCCCGGTGCAGCGAAAGATTCAGGAAGATCGTGAAGATACTTCCCCACCGCCAAGGTCCGGTAGCCAGCTGACTGCATCCAAGTGCCAATATGCTGCCTAGCAACTCCGGCCTTCGCCAGTACTTGATAACCACCCGCGTAGCCATTGCTCAACGGGCCGCCACTGAGATTCGAACGGACGCCAGTCCGATGTGCGTGCTGGCTGTAGAGCAAACAAGTCCTTGATGGCCCGCAGAGCGGCGTGGTGACGTGGCAGTTGTTGAAATTAAGCCCGTTGGAGGCCAAGTGGTGAATGTTGGGCAAGAATTTTTGCAACACTGGATCGGCCAGCAGCTCCCGCTCGGCGTCATCGAGATTGATCAGGACGATGTTGGGGCGCTCATCGTCTGGCAGGTCTAAGTCCGGAGCTGGTTCACTTTCCAAAACACCGCTGGCAAATTCCGTCTGCAGAGGATCGGTTTGAGCAATCGGCTCATTCCAAAACGAATCACTGGAGTAACGCAGCGCCACAACGGACAGCGCAGTCAGCAGTAGACTTATCAGGCAGAAAGAAACTGCTCTACGGCGAGATTGTCCGTTTTGCGAAGCGTCGTTGATTGGAGTGGCCTTGGTGGAAGTAAACGAGTGCACCCTTAATGGCACAGTCTAGCGACAATCGGTAATTTGGTGCAATGGAGAGTTTTCGCGGCCAGAAATTTGGAAAGTTGAATGTCGCGGCAAAAATTTCGTTGACAACTAATGTATCGCATGGCTATACATAGAGCATCGATAGCTCTGAACACTAGACCGGCGACCAGTAATTGTTACGCCACCAAAGC
>CALKXO010000224.1 GCA_938003615.1 uncultured Pirellulaceae bacterium
TTGTGCTGGCGTAAACATGGCGATTGAAAGCCTAGACCTGACTTTGCGTGAATTTGGAGCACCGGTCTATGTCTATCACGAGATCGTTCACAACAAATATGTTGTGGAAACGTTTAAGGAAAAAGGGGCCGTGTTCGTCGATAGCATCGAGGAAGTTCCGGAAGGATCCGTCCTGTTATTTTCGGCTCATGGTGTTAGTCCCGAAATCCGCCAAAATGCCCAGTCCAGAAACCTCAACGCCATCGACGCAACTTGCCCGCTGGTAACCAAGGTTCACTTGGAAGCGGTCAAGTACGCGCGCGAAGGATACACGATCTTCCTGATCGGTCACGATGGGCATGACGAAGTGATCGGTACGATGGGCGAAGCTCCAGAGTCGATGATTCTCGTGGAAGACGTGGAAGGCGTAGAAAAATTGGAAGTACCAGCCGATGCCAAAGTGGCTTATCTGACGCAAACCACGCTGTCGGTAGACGACGCCAATCGCATCATCCAAGCGCTGCGGGATAAGTACACCAATCTGGTGAACCCGCCGAAAGAGGACATTTGCTACGCAACCCAAAACCGGCAGGAAGCCGTGCGAAAGATCGCCGGTCAAGCGGATTTATGTTTGGTGCTTGGTAGTCAGAACAGTTCCAACAGCCAACGGCTTCGTGAACTGGCTCAAACAGATGCTGGAATCGAAGCGCATCTCATCGACGGTAAAGCGGATTTGCGGGAGGAGTGGTTTGCGGGCGTTCAAAACGTTTTGGTAACTGCCGGAGCCAGTGCCCCCGAAACAGTCGTTGAAGAATGCATTGAGTGGATGAAGGAAAAGTATGACGCAACGGTTGAACCGGTAATGGTGCGCGAAGAAAACGTGAGTTTTCCATTGCCAAAAAAGTTAAGGCAATTGAGGGGATAGAAATCGCCCATCGCTGAAGTCGCCATCTACCTTCGCGGTGACAGCTCGCAGGCATCGATCCTTCCGAACAAGATATCAGTTGTTGGATCGTGGCCCTGCAGAATGATTGAGCCCGCTTCCAAACGGAGGCCTCTGCGCGGGTTGGCGTCGGGCTTGCGTTTGTCCGTCCAATCGGTGACTTGAAGACCATTGACCCAAACGCTGACATGCGGACCAACAGCGACAATCGTTTTGGTAAACCACTTCATGTCTTGAGCGTTGACTCGCCGCGCGTTTTGCCTGCGAAAAATTCCTCCAGTGCCACAATCAACCGGCTGCGTTGGATCGCCAGCGCGTATCTGATTCTGAATCTGGCTCTCATATCCGTTGGTAAAATCACCCGGAATGCTACGAAAGAAGATCCCCGAATTGAGCCCCTCGGCGTTGGTCCTGCAACTGGCTTGCAGAACAAAATCGCCTAGCAATTGTTTACTTTCCAGCTGCCCGCGCCCCGAAGTCATTTTTAGATCGCCTCCTTTGGTAACCTCGAACGAACTGGCTCCCTTTTGCGAATCGTCCCAGCCATCAAGGTTCCTGCGATTGAACATTGGTGCTAAACCCAGCGGCTTGAGGAACACGTTCTTAAACCCGATACTGCCACGATTAAATTGAAGCCCAATGAATCCTCGACCGGGATTACCCGATTGATGATCATTAACAAGTTTCCCATTGATCCAAACTTTCACACTGTCGCCCGAGCAGACAATTCGCATCCGTTGCCAGTCGCCGCTGTTTTCCGCCACAGAAATCGTTGCCTTTTGCCGTCCAACAATCCCGCCGGTGGCAAAGGGATTGTCGGACGGAGCAATGTTCACTTCGAAACAGTCGGCGGAAACATTCTTGGGCTTAGGACTGGTGCGGAGAAACACGCCGCTGTTGGTACCTCGGTCAACTCGATACTCTAACGAGAGATGGAAATCAGAGAATTGGGACGTTGTTCTTAGCAGCCCTACATCCCCATCGGTCGCTGTGACGGCATTGTCGACCACTTTCCAATCCACTTTCGATTCAGCTTTGAAACCGAACAGACTCTCGCCGTCAAACAAGCGCAGCCAACCTGCTGCGATCGAGGCGTCGGAGAGCGTGTTGTCAGCAGTAGTCTCAGGAGGAGCCAAGTCTGCTGGCGGAACTGTCTGACAGAGCCCAAGGGGCTCATTTGCCCAAATGGCCAATGGCAGCATGGTTGTCAGGATCATGCGCATCGCAAGGGAAAAACCGGATTTCAAACGCTGTTTTGGCATTTTCATTGATACGATGAAAGGAGAAAGTTGGTGATAATTGGGTGACGTTCGTGGAATAAAAGCTATTTTCTACCATAATGGGTGCGCTGAAAGCCAACGCTTTTTCCACCAAACCACTTCGGCACATTTTAAAGGTGGAACTTACCGCGAGCCAACGCTCGCAAGGTGCGTGATTTTCCAGCCTGACCGACATATAGAAAAACAACCGCGTTTCGCCCAAAGCCACATCTGTGAATTCTACTACACCGTCTCCCAAAACTAATGCGCGTCCCTATGTGTTGCTGACCGGCGGCACTGGCCTTGTCGGTCAGTATTTGCTGAAAGACTTCCTCGCCTCCAATACGTTGCTGGCCGTTCTGGTACGCCCCGGAAAAAAACTGGACGCTCGTGAACGCATCGAAGCCACGATGCAGCGCTGGGAAAAACAGCTCGACCGCCATTTGCCTCGTCCTGTAATTCTCGTGGGGAATATTAACGAACCAATGCTGGGCTTAAGCGACAACGATCAATGTTGGGTCGCAAACCACTGTGATTCGATTTTGCACAATGCGGCCATCCTAAAATTTGCCGGCACGGACAAAGGCCAGGAGCCTTGGCGGACCAACTACGGCGGCACCGAAAACGTGCTTAAGTTTGCCGCCAAGACAAGTATTTGCCACTTGCATTATGTCTCCACCGCTTACGTTTGCGGCGTACGTGATACCGTCGTGATGGAATCGGATCTGGATGCCGGCCAAGCCTTCCGCAACGACTACGAGGGCAGTAAGTTTGACGCCGAAAAACTAGTCGCCGAAGCTGAACATTTTGAAACCAAAACCATTTATCGTCCTGCGGTAATCGTTGGGGATTCTCAAACTGGATTCACATCGACCTACCACGGCATGTTTTTGTATCTGAGACTGTTGTCGACACTGATCCCGCTACAGCAGAAGGATGAAAATGGCATCTATCAAACTCCGATCAAGCTTCCGATGAGCGGCGATGAACCGCGGAACCTTGTGCCGGTCGACTGGGTGTCAAGCGTGATCTGTCATCTGGTGAAAACGAAAAACGCTCACGGACGCACCTTTCATCTGGTTCCCGACGAGTGCTCCACGACCCGTATGTTTATTGATGCATGCTGTGAGTACTTTCATTCCGGCGGTGTTGAGTACATGGGAGAAGGCGAGCGCGTCGGCGATTCAGGTTTCGCGAAGATGTTTTTTCAAAACGCCCGAATCTATCAGGACTACGAAACGTCTGATCCACATTTTGACAAAACGAAT
This sequence comes from uncultured Pirellulaceae bacterium, assembly GCA_938003615.1. Taxonomy (GTDB): domain Bacteria; phylum Planctomycetota; class Planctomycetia; order Pirellulales; family Pirellulaceae; genus Mariniblastus. Next base: position 3,450 of record CALKXO010000224.1, read on the forward strand.
CTGAATAAATTTGCCGGACACCTCGAATGCCCCGTCATCGATTCAGAAATGATCAAACGCTTCATCACCTTTGGTGAAGCTGACAACTGGGGACGTTTTCGTCAGCCCAAGCCACCGGTAGAGGCTTGGTTTGGCGACCAATCCCAACGAATGAGCGCCTTATTGGAACGCATGTTCCACGGAGACTTGGGCGATGCAGCGCAGCCAAACTCAATGGTCGAGATCGGAGTAAACGTTCTGGGACCCGGGGGAGGCCAGTGGACTTTGAGCGGTTTCCGCGGCGGTGAGTTTCACTGCTTGCCGGGTCTACCTTCCGACCAAATTCCAACGCTAACCATCGACTCAAATCGACTACAGTTGTTGCTGGCCGAATTCGAGCAATTGGCGCTTCAATCCACCGACGGCCAATGGGATCTGTTTACCGAAAAAATCGGAGCAGCCATTACTTTCGCAAATTAGCAGTCCAGCGTTTAGAAAAACAAATGCCAGCTAATTTCTAGATCGTTCCGAAAATCGGCTTGAGGAAAGAAGTATTTCCTGAGCATCCTGCGATTCATTCACTTCCCGTGTTCCACCCGTCGACAACAATTCAGACGATCCTTTGTTGCCTCCGCGTAGTGCCGCCGCAGCGTCGGTCTTCTCAATCAGCTCAACTCTTCCTCTGCCGCGCACTTTATAGCTGACTCCTCGCCACGCAACTTTATCCACTGCAGCAGCTTGCCACGCGGTAAAAGGGTACATCCATTGCGTCAACACGGTGCCCACCACCTGCATCCAGCCACTGGGACTATCTTCGGTCGGCAAACCATTGAAACTATCGCGCGTTTCCATTGCATTGCGATTGGACTGTTCAACCATCCACAGCAGCCACGAATTGATCAATTGCCAAGCAACGTAGGCCTGAACCAGTGTCCACATTGAACGGGCCTCACCGGTAACCAACATCAAAACAATTGCAATCGGCGTCCCAATGGCGACCATTGCTGAAGCCAAAGCATGCGCTGCCACCCATGACCACTTAGGATGGTGCAGACGGACAGTCAACAATTGCCGCGAAATCCATCCGAAGGCCTCGGTTAGTGAAGCGTCCTCTGTATTTTCTAGCACCAAGTTTGGAACCCGATGTAGCTTCAACTGTTGTTTTTTTAGCTGACCGGTTAACGCAGTGTCTTCGCAGAAGGAATGTTGCCAACGTTCCACCAAACCGCATCGCTCGATGGTTTCAGTTCGCAACGCCAGCGATCCCCCCCAAGGAACTTCATACCGCTGCATCTGAACCACTGCTGCCGCATTCCATATCTTTCGCACCCAAGCACCCGGACTGTTAGTCATCGGCGAGTACCACCGGTTTCCGGTGGTTGCGCCAACAGACGCATCGGCAAGGGGTTCCACTAGGTCAGACAACCAAGATTGGTCAGGAACCGCATCGGCATCGATAAAGGCAATGACTTCGTATCGGGAA
>CALKXO010000225.1 GCA_938003615.1 uncultured Pirellulaceae bacterium
GTATAGATAAATAGGGGGTGTCGGTGCGGCTCAAATTAGGGGGGGAATACGGACGCAAAAAGGGCACGTTTTCCCTAAGAAAACGTACCCCAGTGAATCAACGAAATTGTGCAGTCAAAACTGCTATCAGCCTTCAGTTTCCGAGACACTTGTGACCACGCGGTCAATCAGGTTGTAGTCGAGTGCTTCCTGAGACGTCATGAAATTGTCACGGTCAGTTCCCTCTTCAATTTCGGCAAGGGTCTTTCCGGTGTGGTTGACGAGAAGATTATTCAGCCGCTCTTTGACCCGTCGCAATTCCTTGCGGTGGATCATGATCTCCTCGGCTGTACCCTGCATTCCAGCCAGCGGCTGGTGAATCATGATACTGGCGTTTGGCAAAGCGAAGCGCTTTCCTTTGGCACCGGCCGTCAGCAACATTGCACCCATCGAGGCAGCTTGCCCCATGCAGTAGGTTGCCACGTCGCAGCTGAGGAACTGCATGGTATCGTAGATCGCCAGACCTGCAGTCACGCTTCCGCCGGGGCTGTTGATGTACAGGTTGATGTCTTTCTTGCCGTCTTCGGATTGCAGAAATAACATCTGGGCAACCAGCGAGTTGGCTAGGTCTGCCGTGACTTGCTGGCCCAGAAAAATGATTCGATCCTTCAGCAAGCGGCTGTAGATATCGTAGACACGCTCGTCTCGGCCTGTATTATCGACTACGTAGGGAACGTATGCCATTGAAAAACTCCGTATTAAAATGATCCTTCAGGATCGTCGTATGTAATGTAAAACCCGACTCGCCCCCTGACTATGCGTCGTCCTCGTCGCGCTCAGGTTTGGTCGTCAACTGATCGACCAAACCATACTCTTTGGCTTGTTCGGCAGTAAGGAAAAAGTCACGTGCCGTGTCTTTTTCGATTTGTGCAATCTCTTGTCCGGTGTGTTTGGCCAGCACTTCATTGAGCACCGCACGGTTTCGTAGGATTTCGTCGGCTTGAATTTCGATATCACTGACTTGCCCACTGACACCGCCGTGCGGTTGGTGAATCATCACGCGCGAGTGAGGCAGGCAATAGCGTTTGCCTTTGGTGCCGCCTGCTAAAAGTACGGCTCCACCACTGGCTGCTTGCCCGACACAATAGGTCGCCACCGGGCAGGAGATGATCTGCATCACGTCGTAGATCGCTAATGTTGCGATCACATCGCCGCCTGGGGAATTCAGATAGAAGTTGATGTCCTTCTTTTTGTTTTCGCTTTGTAGATACAGCAATTTCATGATCAGATCATTGGCATTGCCGGTGTGGATCTCACCTTGGAGAAACACAATCCGGTTTTCCAGCAACATATCGCCCAGCGTCATGGTGCGCTGTCGCTGGTACGACGAATAAGCATGTGAGTTTTGCATCTGTCCCAATTGGCTAAGCGGATCTGATCCGGCCATGGCCTCGAAATTGTTCATCGCGGACCCTGTAGTTGGTTGGCTGATCTGGCCGTTTTTCGAATAAAAAATGTCGTTCAAGACAATTGTCCTTTTGATGACCTGACAAAAATGTGGACCGCAAAACGACCCTTTGAATCACCAACGGTACCGCGATTGGCATGTTCAGGCAAGACGGGATCAAACTGGGCTAGTATCTGGGGCTTTCCGGGGCAGCAAACTGGGGTGAGTACCATCGAAAGTGGCATCTTCCACAGGCAGGCCACAAAAAAATCAGGGAGGCCACAAAAAAATACCGCATGGTTAAAGAAACCACGCGGCATAGATATTCAATGTTTGATTTGCCGGCAAAGATTGTCGGCCGGGCTCAATTTGCCCGCTCGCTAGTTTTATTCATCGTTTAGGCCAGGCACAGCAGGCTCTTCTCCGCCGGCGTACTTGGCTTCCGGAATGATGGTCGATTCACCGGCAGCGAAGAAATTTAGAGCCGTGGTGTCGGACTGATCCTTCTGATTATACTCCGTGGCCGTGAAGTTAGCCTCTTCGGTGATTTTGGCAATGACTTTGCCTTCGATGATCATGTTTCTCAGGCTATCCATCTGGCCACTGCGCTCGAGCTTGGCGCGAACTCGACGCGGTGAGTTGTTTTGCTGCATCGCAATGCGATTGATCTCGATTTCGTAGTCTTGAGGTTCGTCCTCAATTTTTTCCTCTTCGGCGATACGCTCTAGAATGAAGTGTTCCTTGAGCGCCGTGGCGGTTTTCTCGAGGACATTCTTTCGCAACGCATTCTCGCGGGCCATGATTTCTTGTCCAGAAAAACCACTTGACTGCATCTCAATGACGGCGCGATCTAGCTCGCGCCGAGACTGACGGCGAAGTAAATCTGGCGGCAATTCCCAGTCGGCCGATTCCGTAAGCGTTTTGCTAATTTGCTCGCGTACCTGCTCACGTTGAGCGTATGCCAGTCGATTCTCCATCGATGACTTAAGCGAAGTGCGAATCATTTCTTCTTCCAAGCCAAGCTTTTCGGCCAAGTCTGCGGCAGTGGAAGCTTCGATGCGTTTTACATCTAGGATTTCGAACTCAACTTCGACCTCTTTACCAGCCAGTTCTTCGTTGTCGGCGAATTCGTTGATCTCGGCTTTGACCGTGACTTTGTCTTCCGCTTTCTTACCAATAACCAGTTTGCCAAAACCGTCGATTGACGTGTCGGCCAAGCTCAAGTTGTCATTGACTTCAATGCTGACCTCTTCGGCGAACGCAATTTGCTCACCACCGTGAGAAGTTTTGATGTTGCAGACAAGGTGATCGCCTTTGGCAACGGATTCGTCAATAGGAACGAGATCGCTGTAGCGCTTGCCAAGATCGGCGATTTCAGATTCGAGGTCTTCGTCAGTGAATTCGTATTCAGGACGTTTGAGCTTCAAACCCTTCCAATTTGGGATGTCGAACTCGGGACGAACTTCGATATTGAATTCGTAAGTCAGATCACCCTCTTCTGGAATTTCAACTTTTTGAAAATCGAGATCCGGCTCGCTGATTGCAGAAAACGTCTCGTCGTCGCTGATTTGGGTTAGGCTGTCCATTAACAGTGAGCCCTTCACTTGATCGGCGACCTGCTTGCGAAATTTCTTCTCAACCAGCTGGCGTGGCGCTTTGCCGACGCGAAAGCCCGGCACCTCGGCGCGAGGAACAAGCGTATCGAACTGCTTGTTGAAGTAGCTTTCGATGTCGTCACGGGGAATGGTTACCGTCACGTGACGTTCGCATGCACTTTCCTCTTTCACATCGATTTTGAGGTTGAGTGCCTTCTTTTCGGTGGCTTCTGTAGTTTCAGTACTCACGTTGTTGTTTCCTGAACGTTTTTGGTGGTGGCGGAAATGCGGTTCGGTTTAAAAGCAAATCACCATCCGGGAACGGTTTGGTTAAATGCAAAAAAAAATCATGCTGCGGATTGCGGCACGATTTTATCAGCAAAGTCTCTGTTTTTTCAATTCTTCTTCTGAATTTCCCCTTCAATTCAAGAAAGGGAAATGAAAAAAAGAGCGGGTGATCGGATTCGAACCGACGACATTCACGTTGGCAACGTGACGCTCTAGCCACTGAGCTACACCCGCGATCGATAGTGGGCCAGATTATACGTCCGCAACCTTCGGTTGCAAGATCATAGACCGCCCAAATTGGCAACCAAGTGAAAATCACTGCTTGTTATTATTATCTAAAAGGACCGTGTTGCCGCAGCCCGTCTTTTCGATTGGATGTTTATCGGAACCAAGATTGTCAAACTTCACGGTGTTTACCAGCAGCACCCATTTTCAGTGAACCTTTGATTGTCTTATTGAGTAAAGATTGCTGCCGCCAACGGTCGGTCGAAACCCGATGTCAATTCAGGAAGTCTGAAGTGGATTGGGCGCCATGAGGGGATTTGCCGGCGTAAAGATGGCCGACTTTAGGGGTTTTCATGCTCCTTTATCGGTTGTTGTTGGTGTTTTTTTGTGGTTTGCCCAGCTTGAGTGCTCGATAAATGGCTGCCAAATGCTAGAATGCGGCCGCTGCTCGGACGGTGAGTTGCTCCCTTTCCATGTAGGATCAAATATGTTGAATGCGAAATTGGTTGTTGTTGGCGGTGACGCCAAGGCGAAAGAAGTGTCGCTGAATTTGCCTACCGTCATCGGTCGGGGCAAAGACGTTACGTTGACGCTGCCGCACGCTCTCGTCAGCCGCCAGCATTCTGAAATTTTCGAAAAAGACGGCTGGCTGTTCGTGAAAGACTTGGGCTCTCTCAATGGGACTTATGTAAACAACCGACGAATCAAAGAAGCCCAAAAACTTCCTCCGAACCATCTTTTGACGCTAGGCAATGTGACGTTTCGCGCCGTTTACGAGGCACCGCTTTCGACTGCCGCTACCGGAGCTACCGGAGCCGCAACTGTCACCGATCGTAACGAAGACGAGACAATAAATTTTGAAGAAATCGCGGGCGAAATCGCTGAGGAAGAGGTCGATGAAGCGCCGTTCGACAAGCGTGACACGCTTCGGGAATCTAAAGACGAAGCCGCACCAGAATCTGATCCCGTCGCCCTTGCTGCCAAAGCGGATGATGCTTCACCGGAAAAACCCGTGGTGGAATCGGCTGCAGAGAAACGTAGTAAGAATTCATCCGATGAATTTGGCGATTCAGGGGAACTTCCTGAAGTTCCCGGTTTGAGGAAAGACACCCCGACCGAATCTACGCCCGATTCTAGCAGCATCTTTTCCGGCGATGAGGAATTTATAACGCCCGAAAAATCGATCTCCGTCAGCGCGTTAGAGGGCTTGCCGTCCCAAGCTACGCCGGCCTCAATGAGCCTCATTGGGAATCAGTTACAAGATATTGCCGGTCCGAAAAAGCAGGCCGTCGGTTCGATCGAGTTGGACGTTCCGGAGAAAGTGAGCCCGGCTGCGCTGAGTGATTCCGATCTCGGTTCTTTTCTGAAAAAGATGCCGCGTTAATTTGCTCGGTGTGCACGGGTGTAAAATTTAATCCGTGCAACACCTCATCCGCGCCCGGCTTCATTTGCGTTAGATTAATTGTATGAAACGTCCCAACGAAATCGACCGCGTCCTAGTAGAGCGCATTGGCTCAGGCGACGGCGATGCTTGGAGCGACTTGATCGCTCGTTACGAGGGCCGCTTGTTAGCGTTTGTGGAGAGTCGATTGACGAACCGATCGGCCAGCGAAGACATCGTTCAGGAAGCCTTCGTTGGATTTCTCAACAGTCTGCCCAACTACGACAACCGGCGATCTTTGGAAAGTTATCTTTTTTCGATTTGCGCCTACAAGATGACAGACTATCTCCGTCGTGAGGGGCGTCGCCCGGCGATTCCCCTTTCCTCCGGACAGGACTCCAGCGGCGGTCACTGGCAACTTGAGGGAGAAGCTCGACCCGCCAGCAGCATTGCGCGATCGGTCGAACGTAAAGGTCTGGAAGAAGACGCCCTGGCCGAAGCGTTAAGCGCACAAGTTGAAAAATGGCAGACGAAGTCCGATTGGAGCAAGCTCAAGTGCATCGAAATGCTGATCGTAAGAGGCAAGTCCAATAAACTGACCGCTGAGTTACTTGGCATTACCGAACAACAAGTGGCCAACTACAAATTCGACTTCTTGGCTCGTCTTCGCACTTTAGTTAAGCGACAGGACCTTGCCCCAGAGGTCTTCCCAGAACTTTACGACCAATAACAGCGTGCCAGCTAAAAATCATTTTCAGCACCAGCATTTGACCGCTGACCAACCCGATGCATCTTGGAGCACTATTGCCGCTGCTTTTCCTACCCAACCGGGCGATGCTGCGTTTGAGCATTCCATCAAGCGCTTTGTTTCTACCATCCAACGGCAACTTGATTCGCTTTGGCTGGTTCACGGAACATTCGTTGGCAACGACGCTCTTGGAATCTTTGGACAGATCGAGCGCGCGATTCCGACTCTCGGCCCGACATTGAAGCTCCTTGGCAAAAATCTCACCGACGCTCTCGCTGGCGATACGGGGAACTTCAGCAACCGGTTTGCGGAGCAGATTTCCGGGGCCTTCCCCGTCAATCGTTTTACTTGGTCAGGAGAGAACAGCCACTCAGGGCGTTGCAAAGCGGCGATCGAATTGCTCGCCGCAATGGTCGAGCAAATTGATACATGTCCGCGCGTTCTGCTATGGGGGCACAGTCATGCGGGCAACATTGCAGCTTTAGTCACCAATCTGATCGGCGCTGAACCGTGGTGCCGGGACGCATTTCTGGAGTTGGCGACGCCGTTGTTTCCTGCCGCGCACAATCCGCGCGTCGCGTCTTCGGCGTTGCAGCGCGTGCGGGAGGCATTTGCTAATGGCACTCTTGAAAAACTGGAATTGGACATCGTCAATTTTGGTACACCCGTTGGCTACGGATGGGATACCGGTGGTTATCGAAAATTGATGCACGTGGTCAATCACCGCCCCGTGATCGGCCAGCCGCTTTGGTTATGTCCGCCTGTCAACGTTGCCGGAAGATGGTTCTTTTCAAACGAAAAAACAGACGACGCATCGGAAGTTTCTGTGACGGGTTCTGTTGTTGGCAGCGAAGAACAAGTTTCAGGCGACATGATTCAGATTTTGGGAATTGCCGGCTCCGAGTTTCTACCTTGGTTGCTCGACCAAAGCACGCGCGACTGCGAAACAGCTTTGCAGCAGTTTATCGCTCCTGGGCATGCGAGGAACGAATACATCCGCCACGCCAGCATTGGTGCGCGCGTTGCCAACGAAGGAGTTAGCGTTTTGGTTGAGTACGACAATACTAACGGGCTTGCCGCCGCCACGATGGGGCACAGTATCTACACCCGCACCGCATGGCTTGGCTTCCACTGTGATCTGGTTCGGAAAACGCTGTATTCGGGCGACGATTCAGGCGAATCCGTACTGATACGATGATGGCCGCACAAATCCAACGGCTCAAACGGATTCTCCCTCGATTACAATCCGGCGCCAAATCTCAAACGTCAACAACATCTACAATCGCATCCCGTAGCGCCCGTTGCCTTCTTCGATGTTGTACTTTAACAATTGCTTGACGCGCCGATGATCAAAAATCCCACCGCGTTTAAGCTTCATTGTTGAAGGAATCTGGAAACTAAACTTTACGATTTCAGAAGAAAACAAAGGCGAGAGCGGCGAGATGTTCGACGCACCAAGCATACGCTCGACTTTGGGTAGGATCAGATGAGCTCCTTTTGAACGAATGTTGATAGCCGTCAATTTATCCAGCAAGTTCTTGGGGCGCTCGCAATCGAAAAATGGTGTAAGTAAGCACTAGGTCATAAGTTTTCAGACACCATTTTCCTTAGGTAAAGTAGTAGGTGGCGTTCGAACTTGCGCGGCGGATAAATGAATTGAATTTCCCGTCACTAATTCCGTCCTCTTTTGGATTCAATGCAAATTGGTAACCACATGCGCACTTCATGCCTTCGGCGTATTTGTGATTCCTTCTGCACTTTTGGCACTTCATGGTCGCGATCATCCGGCCCAAAGTCACTGTCTCGATGGAACGCGATCACTGAAAGCGATTTGTGCTCCGTGCGAAAACGATGTTGGCTGTTGGGCGGGATGAAGAAAGTCTTTCCGGGCGTTAAATGTTCTACGGCATCGTCGCTCTCGCAATATCCCTCTCCATCAATGATCGTGCCGAATCGAAACGACGGATGGGGATGGCTGGTTTGGTCGGTTCCCATGGGCACGTGTAGGAAATTCAAGCACATGTCGCCTTTGCGAACTGGAGAAATCAGCAACGTATCGGAACAGCCGTCGATGGAATTCAATCGTCCGATGGATTCGACGGGGCCACCGATTTGGAAAAGGCCTTTGTAGCCGGATTGCGAAATCAAAATACCTTTCGTAGTGGCAATTTCGCGGTGGTTAGATGCTGCTCCGTTAACGCGCGGGAAATCTTGGACAATTTCAGCACGACCGGGTATAGAAAAGTTTGGGTCGTACAGAGAAGCTCCTGTTATATCGTGTTGATTGATCAATAGCAAAACGGGAAACGTTTTAGCCAGAATTTCCAAGCGCGGGAATCCACTACTTGTGCGATCAAACCCAGACCGACGACGGCGGCCCCGAGAGCTCTGTGTCTAAACAGTGTGGGATGCAGCGCATCGAGTCGACACGCCAGTTCGTTTGGCCAGCATTGCTGACACCAAGTCATAGGTTCCAAATGCTGCGACAGAGAAAAACAGATTCCCGGCCAACGTGTACTTGAAGAACGGAATCGCACTGACGTAACACGCCACCAAGCCTTCAAGCGTGGTGGGGTACCAAACAACCCACACTGCGAAGTTAGTGAAAATGAAAAACACAATTGCCATTACGAACGAGGCTGCCGTGATTCCGCCGTACCGCGCGAAAAGGCTGCTCGAGCTATTTCCATTGAACGCTTGAGATCCCTTGAACCGCCGACCAAGCCAAACGCCTAGCCCAAGGCTAAAGTAAACCGAAAGTGCAATCGAAAGCGAATAACTGCCAATGAAGAAATCGCTGACCATCAAAATTGCCACTAACCCCAATACAGCCAGCGTCGACCGCTGAAAATAGAAACCGCCAAACAACGCCAATGCGGCAACCGGTTTGAAGTTAGGCACATCGCCGAGCAAAAAGCGGCTGGAGAATCCGATAACGAAAATCAATGCCAACACCAAAAGCTCGACTTTCAGTGAACGTGGCGTGTCAGTCGATTGATTCGGAGAGGTTTTCGCGGGGACGTTCATTGTAGCTTTTCGGTCTTTGGTCGTTTCTTCAATCACACGGTTTTCTTCAACCAGACAGTTTATCCGCCAAACCGGCTCACGAAAGACCCAATTTGACAGCATTATTCTCGTTTGTCGTTACTGAGCAAAATCGGCCGGTTGTTCTTGATATCTCCACTCGATCTCGTCGCCCGGATCGACTTCCACTACGCCGCAGCCCTGTTTTGCCATTTGGTCGTTAAGATAAAAGAACCAGTACTTCCCGGTCTTTGCGTCTCCCATGAATCCATTGATGCCGTTGACAAACGCTGTTTCGCCATTGCCGGCTGCATCCAGCTCTAGGTCGCCGTGTAGGTCGGCCCGTTTGAGCGTGGTGAACACCGTCGATCCAACTGAACAGGGAATCGCCTTTTCGATCGTTTCATGTCCGTCGCCAAAATTGACGATCAAGTCCACCGTACCGATTTCCCGTGCCGGGAGAGGCGATGGCGACGTGGCTCGATCGCATCCCCAAGATGCCATCGCCAATATCGACAACGAAATACTTATAACCACGTTCTTCATATGACTTGCTCAAACTTCGATTGTGAATTTGTGTCGGGCGTCCGTAATGGTGTCTGCTAGAAAGTTTTCAAACGATTCCGTCCAAAACGCGACACAACAAACGGGGCCGGTGTATGGCAACACCGACGATCGGGTTAGCATAGCCTAAATGAGCGATCACCCCAAACCCGACCTGACCAGCGCTGACGATTTGCCAGAACAACTTTCGCAAGTCGGGCTCGACAACGATGCGGCGCTAGTGCGGCGAAACCAAACGGCACCCGGCAAAGTTGATTTGAATCTTACACCGAACCCGGTCAAGCACCTTGGTATCGTTGGCTGTGGCTTGATGGGGCGCTCGATCGCCGCATTGGCTGTTGGACAAAACGTTTCAGTTACGCTGGTCGATGTGGCCCAATTGGCATTAGATACCGCGCGCGAGACATTTGCCAATGAAGTCCTTGTCGCAATCACCGACCAATACGACCAACTTGCCACTGCCGACTTGATCATCGAAGCGGTCGTCGAAACGCTGTCGGTTAAAAAATCCGTCCACGAACGTATCGAGTCGGCGGTGGCACCCGATGCCACGATCGCATCCAATACTTCGTCCATTCCGTTGGCGTCGATGGAAAACCATTTTCGCATCGCCGATCGGTTCTGTGGAATCCACTTCTGCCACCCGGAAGTTATGTCGTTGGTAGAAGTGATCGCCGGTCCCAGCACTTCGGCGCAGACCACGGCCAACGCCGTAGGCTTTGTTCGCCAGCTAGAGAGGATGCCTATCGCGATTGGCGACGGCGCCGGATTCGTCGTCAACCGGTTGCTCTCGGCGATGCTCAATCAGTCTCTGCATTTGCTCAGTCAAGGTATTGCGGTGGCTGACATTGACGCGGCGATGAGACAGTTTGGTTTTAAGGCGGGACCGTTTGAGATCATTGACATCATCGGCGCGGATACCTGCATGTATGCCGGGCGCACGATGTGGGAGCACAAACTCGAGTGCGTAAGTCTTTCCCCGATCCTTCCGCGGTTGGTTAAGCAAGGCCGGTTGGGCCGCAAGACGGGTGTCGGATTTTACAAGTACCCTGATCCGCGCGACGAAGGGCTTGTCGATCCGCAGCTGCAACCGTTGCTCGATCCCTACCAAGACCCTTCGAAGTTGGATGGTGGTAGCGCGGAAAAGCTTCACTCCGATTTGGCAGTTCAGATATTGGCGCCTATTGTGTTGGAGGCGACGCGCGTTCTTGAACAGGGGATCGTCAATGACTTCCGCGACATTGATTTGGCGTTTACTCACGGCCTTTCTTTTCCGCAGCGCCGAGGCGGACTTTTATTTTGGGCGGATCAAGTCGGCGTTGCCGAACTCACCGCCATGCTGGCTGAACGATCGAGCGCCGACCCATCTTTGAAACCGACCGCCTTGCTGGTTTCGATGGCTGAAGGTGGCCAGAGTTTTTATGGTCAGCAGTAGTTAACAGCGTTACCAGCGTCTCGTTTGCCGAGGACGGTCGCGGCCAAGGGTTGGGGAATCGGGGAAATGTCATGCGAATCGGGGGTCTTGGTCGCATCAGAAGCGTATTTTCGGGTGCGGACGCTGTAGAATGCGGGGGAAATTTTTTGGTGAAGTAAAGTATTCCTTAAAAAAGACCGATACCACGGAAACCGCCGAGTTGTTAAAATCGTCGGAAAGGAAGGACGGTTAGCTCAGTTGGCTAGAGCGCCTCGTTGACATCGAGGAGGTCGTTGGTTCAAGTCCAATATCGTCCACTGACACGCACTGCAGAGATCTCTGATTCTCCGCAGTGCGTTTTTTATTGGGTTTAAGCTACACAGTGCTTGCCGATTCAGCGTCGGATTTGGCGTCGCTGGCAGAAATAGCGTCGGATTTGGTGCCATTGTCTCCTTCATCTACGAAGTCTGTTTTCCGAACCAATGCGTAGTTCTTCATCGCGGTTGCAGGACTGTTGCCGGCCCACTGGCAAGCCCGACGAAGGCCGAATTCGTCCATTAAGTCCGTCTCCGCCGACGCTCGAAGCGAGTTGAAGAAGTTAGACCAAATTTGCTGCTTTGCCTTCGTGACGAACTTCTTGGCTGATGTACCTGGGTTGGTGTTTAGTCTCAGCGTTGGGAACACGTACAGTTCACCGTCTTCTGTGGGCCGATAGAACGCCTCGTCCAACCACGGCTTGAGTGTTGGTAGTATCGGTACTAACCGGGCTGACTTGCCAATCTTGCGAGTCTTAGGGCTGTGAATCAATAACGTGTTGTTTTCCCAGTCGACATCGCCCCACGTCAGCTCTTCGATTTCGGAGGGCACTCGGGTTGGGATCGTCCTGGCCAAAGCAAGCAGCAACTTCCACTCCAACGTCGGGCAATGTTTAATCACAGCGTCGATGACATCCCATGGAACGTACTCCTTCTCCGCTGCCGATTGTGATGTGGTCAGTCCTCGGGCTTTGAAGGGGTTCTTCCTGATGGGTAGAGCGTGATCGACCCCGCTGCCTGCCCAGTTCCACGAGTGGTGATGTAGTCATTGGCTATCTGGCTGATGGTGACTTGCTTGGCGTCGCGTTGATCAGATAGACGTTCCGGTATTTCATCAATCAAGTCGCATTTAATCAGCGTGCTGCAAAGCGCTTTCTCTAACCTACCGTACTAAAAAACGCTAGTGCCGGCATGTCGGTCGCGCGAAGAAATCTTCGGTCCGGTGGTGGCTGCGCTGCCGTTTACAAAGCGACTCAGAAATTGTCAGATAAGCCAACGATTCGAATTACGGGCTGGCGGCTGGGATTTGGACGCGCGACATTTCCAGAGCTCACCGATTGGCAAAATCGCTAAAGGCCGGGACGGTTTGGGTCAATTGCTACAGCATCTTTGATGCCGCCCTACCGCCCTACCCTTTGGCGGCTATAAGCAATCGGGATGGGGACGAGAAATGGGCCACGCAGCACTCGAGAATTACCTACAGACAAAATCAGTCTGCTTAAAACTCTAAATGAGTGCCAACGGGGTGTCTGTGCCGTCGCACGTGATACAG
>CALKXO010000226.1 GCA_938003615.1 uncultured Pirellulaceae bacterium
CCTACCAAATGATAAATAAAACCTCTTTCAGTGGAACAAAAATCAAGCTTTAATGCTGCCCCAATTTCAGACGCAATACCAATCTTTACCCCCCCAGCCTAGCGCTGGTAGATTGGCAGGTAGCCATGATCCATCTGCAGAATGATCAGGTTGATCGCGGTGCCGTAGACGTTGTTTACGTTCTCTTCCTTCCAGTGGCCGTCAGCGCGCTGCTCTTTGCTGATTCGGTCGCAAATTTTGTCGCGATACGGATTCCACTGCTCTGGCCCCTGGCGATACACGACTTGTGTGTAATACAGATAAGCATAGTGCCAGTGGCCAAACAGTTCATTGTTGGACAGCCGATGCAAATTCCGGCGGGAGTAGTTCCACATTTTTGGAACGTACTTACTCTCGTAGTCGCCGGCGTTATACAGCGCGGCAAGTGCTGCGGCCGTGATCGCGGGACGTGACGCTCCTTTGGCCGAACTACTGTTGTAGGAGATACCGCCGTCTTTGTTTTGGCATCCGTAGATGTATTTTTTCGCTCTCTCAATTGCTTCTTTGGGAACGATTAGACCGGCGTTACGACAGCCACGCAAGCCTTGGACTTGCGTGATCGTTGTCGAGCCTTCGTCGAAGTCGTCTTCTTTGGCACTGACGTAGCCCCAACCACCTTTTTTGGTTTGTGCGCTGACGCTGAAGATAACCGCATTTTGCAGAACCTCAATCAGCTCTTGCCGACGGTCGGTGTCTTCTTCTTCGCCCAGCACCTGGGAGAGAAAAAGCATCGCAAAACCGTGGCCGTAAGTGTAGCGATTGTCACGCTTGGGATCTCCGATCAAACCATTGCGACATGCTTTGGACATCAGAAAATCAACGCAATTGCGAATCTCTTTGGCGTAGGGCCCTTGGGTGGTCGTGGATCCCGAGCAGATCAGTGCCGTACCGGCCAACGAAGAAACGGCAGTCGCATACACCGGATGAGTCCAACCACCGGAACGGCCTTGCTGGCTGGCCAACCACATCAGGCCTTTATCAATGGTCTCTTTCCAGCGGTCTTGTTTGGCGCCGGAGGCACCACCGCACGCTTGATCAATGCCGACGGTCAACGCCGTTCCGGTAAGCGTCGTTCCGGTAAGCGTCGTCAGAGCAGCAGCTTGCAGAAACTTCCGTCTGGCAATAGATTTGAAAGAGGGCATGGGCACGTCTCAGTTTATTCGAATATTTCAGACCTAATTCTAGCCTTTTTCCAACATGACGACTGCCTCATTCGGGGCCAACATCCCGTCAAAAGTTACACTATTTTCTCGGGTGAAAAACAGCATTTCGCCCGCGCCGCTGACTTTAATAGGTTCGGCTTCTACCGTCGGTTCGCCTAGTCGTACGAGTACCGTCAATGTCGCACCCTCATGGGCATATACCAATCGGAAAAGTCCTGTCCCGACATCCGCATCAACAGACATTCGGTCGCCGTGCAATAGACCATTGTTTCGAAAGCGTTTGCGAAGAGCAATCAATGACTGATACCGATCCCACATTCGTGTGTCGCCGCCGGTGCGCGGGCCAATTTTGGATCGCGTAAACGCTTCCGGATCCAATGGAGAGACGCCTGACATTTTTAGCATCTCGGGAAACTCAGACGCCCTGCCCTTCTCCACCGAATCGCGTACGCGCGGATCACCGAATTCGACAAAAAACAAAAACGGATTCTCGCAAGCAAATTCTTCACCCATGAACAGCATTGGGATCGCTGGATACAGCAGATAGAGCGTCGCCGCAGCAGCCTGAAACTCGGTTGAGGCCAACTGTTTCAATCGGCGGCCTTGAGGATGGTTGCCAACAGTATCGTGATTCTGTAAACCCACCACAAAAGAATGAAGATCGGCGCGCTGGCCAGTATCATGCCGCTGGTAAGGATAGTTCTCGTAGAGAAATCCTTGATGCAACGCGCGCGCCGCATCAACCGCTCCGTTATGCTCTCGATGGCACAGGTCCAGTCCCGGTTGAGCGATTCCCAACAATGAGTGCATCAAACAGTCGCTCCACACGGCATCAAAACCGGTCCCGTGCGGTGACGTGGATTTCACGAGTGACGCATTGTGAACATTGGTCTCACCGATCAAATGCAAATGACGCCCCGTCGCCTCTCGCAATCGATCGAATCGATGCCCCACGTCAATCGAAAGCGGCGTCGGGCTGTCGTCAAACATGAAATGGACCGCATCCAGCCGCAAACCGTCAAAGTGATAGTCTTCGACCCACATTGCAACGTTTTGCAACATCATGTTTCGTACGTGATGGTTATCGACATCATCGAAATTCCACGCCGATCCCCATGGCGTGTGATGCTTGGTTGTAAAGTAAGGTCCGAATTCAGAAAGGTAATTTCCCTCGGGTCCAAGATGGTTGTAGACCACATCGAGAATCGCGGCCAAACCATGTTGATGACATGCATCGACAAATCGTTTGAGTTCGCCGGGCGTACCATAGGTATTTTCTGTCGAAAACAATCCGACGCCGTCGTAACCCCAGTTCCAACGACCGGGCGTTTGTGCGATGGGCAGGATTTCAACTGCGGTAACACCCAACGCCACCAGTTCGGGCAATCGCTCAATGGCACCAATCCAAGTCCCCGTGTCGGTAAACGTGCCGATGTGCAGTTCGTAAATCACGAGATCGTCTTTCGCGACGCCCCGCCAGCCTCCGTCGCTCCATGAGTACTGATCTTGGTCAACCACGCTGCACCAACCATGCACATCATCGACATAGTATCGGGCCGCGACATCGGGACGGTTGGCTTTCCCATCAATACAGAAACAGTAATGATCACCATCGTTGATCGCAGCGTCATCGCCGACAGTAACCAAAAAGTATCCGTCGGCCGATTTTTCCATTTCAAACTCGACC
Organism: uncultured Pirellulaceae bacterium; assembly: GCA_938003615.1. Taxonomy (GTDB): domain Bacteria; phylum Planctomycetota; class Planctomycetia; order Pirellulales; family Pirellulaceae; genus Mariniblastus. The sequence goes on from CALKXO010000226.1 coordinate 2,890, forward strand.
ACGTTATTGGCACGTTTGAGCAACAGCGTCAACTCTTGGGTCTTGGGCGCCCATACATTGAACTGCCAGATGCCGGGCGCCACTTTTCGTGGACCAAAGAAGTTCTCTTCGTTGTTTGGATGATGTGAAGCAGGTGGAGACGATTTCATATTATCAGTTGCTCTTCGCCCAAAGGTGAGCGTGGTTTGTGGAACGATCGGGTGGTGAAGGTTTCAAAAATGCATCAAAGCTGCGTTGCCAAAATGATTCATGACATCTGTACTATCGTGCCCAACCACCCCGAAAATGCAGCCAGACAGGAATAAATTGACGGTTGTGGCGACAGACACACGGGGGAAGCCAGTTTTTTTAGTTGGAATGCGGCCTGCAATGTGGTCTGCTGAAGCTTGCCGGATCGCGCTATCCAAGCTCGGTCCTTTCCCAACCTCCTCTCTAGAGAACACATGAATCAATCCAACCTAACAACCAACGTCAACTGCTCAGGCGAATCCGACACTCACGAGAAAGAGCAGCCAATTCCTACGGCAATGCGTTTTCGCAAAGCATTTTTGATGGCGGCATTAATGCTGGTTATTGGATGGGCGATCGGCGCTGTTTAGTGGTCATCTCATAAGAGATGGGGAGCAATCACAGCCCATTAGTAGCCGTCTCTCGGAGAGGCTGGGCCCGTTGATCCCTCTCGGAGCTCTCCGAGATCGGGACCTACTAATAAACGACGGCTCTACCCCTTGAACTGCGACGCCACGACAGAGATGTTCTGGCCACCAAATCCAAAGCTATTGGTCAACGCAATGTTACACTCAGCCTCACGCGCGGCGTTGGGGATATAATCCAGATCACAAAGCGGATCAGGATTCTCATAATTAATGGTCGGTGGCAAAACATTGTCCCGCATCGCCATTAGACAGACGATCAATTCGGTTGCACCGGCGGCAGCAATCAAGTGCCCCATCATACTCTTGGTGCTAGATACGGGAACTTTGTGCTCGCCAAAGACTTCGCGACACGCTTTGCTTTCCACTTTGTCGTTGACCGTGGTGCTGGTCCCATGTGCGTTCACGTAATCGATCTGCCCCGCTTTCAGCCCCGCATCTTTCAGTGCCATATTCATGCAGCCGATCGCACCGCGTCCATCGGGATGAATGTCAGTCACTCGATAAGCATCGGCAGTTGAGCCGTAACCGATTACCTCGCCGATGATTTCCGCGCCGCGCGCTTTGGCATGTTCCAGTTCTTCCAGCACCACCATCGCGGCGCCTTCGCCAAGAACAAATCCGTCTCGCAAGCGATCGAACGGCCGTGAAGCTCCTTGGGGATCATCATTGTTAGTCGATAAGGCAGTCAGCAAATTGAAGCCCGTCACGCCGAACGGGTGGATCATGCTGTGAGTGCCACCCGAGAGCATGATATCGGCTTCGCCCCGGCGAATAATTTCTGTCGCCTCACCAACGGCTTGGCTACTAGCCGCACAGGCGGTCAGGCAATTCGCGTTGGGGCCTTGTGCGTTGAACATTGATGCGATGTGGCCCGGCGGCATGCTGGGTTCTTGTTCAAGTTCGAGAACCGGGTTGAGCGTATCCATGCCAGCGCGTGTAAATTTCACTAGATCCAGCTTGCCTTCGGCATCCAGCGACGAAGCCATCATGCTCGCAAAGGAATAGAAGTCTTGATTTCCTTCGCCAGATCCCATGTATACGCCAAATCGACGCGGATCTTTAATCGAATCGAGTACGCCAGAGGCATTGACGGCCTGCTGGGCGGCTCCTGCCGCGAACCCCGTATGGCGGCCGCGGAATTTCCATTTCTCAGGATCCTGACCGATCTGAGTAATATCCCAGTTCTTAATTTCAGCAGAGATGCGTGTCGGAAATTTCGAGGCATCAAAGATCGTCGTGTATCCGACTCCAGATTTGCCCTCCTTCAGCGCGCCCCAGACGGTTTCAATGTCATTGCCAAGCGGATTGATCACGCCAACTCCGGTAACAACAACTCGGCGGCGAGAATTATTGGAATTCAAATCATCAGAACTCATTGGAACACTCCAACACTCAAAAGCTAATCAGGAAAGGAAGTTCAGTGGGCGCGACTAATTCTATTGGTTCAACGGGCTCAACAAACGAACACTAAAAACCAATATGCAGCAGCGACTTTTCGGCCTCCACCATATGCTTGGGCACTTTAATCGGTGTGCCGTCCGGATTGACGCCTACTTCGAACGTTCGTAGCAGTCGAATCATACGACAGAACTGGGCCGGTTCAAACAACTCGACGTCATTAAACCGTTCATCATCTAAGGTCGCAAACATGAGTTCGACTTCAGCCTGCAATTCGTCGCCTCGGTGGGATGTGGCTTGGACCATCGTACCGATGCCATCACGGTTTTTGATCTGCACTTGGTAGTGCAGCGTATCTCCCGGATAAGCTTCAAAATGGAACTTACAAGCGTTGACCTTCGCAAGGACAACGCGATCTTTGAAATCACTCAGTTGCCCCAGCAGCAAACCACCGGTCTGAGCGATGCCCTCAATAATCAGGCTGGAAGGGAAAAACGTGCGCCCCGGAGCGTATTCGTCGACGACTTCCTCGCTGAGGCTGATATTTTTGACGGCCGCAGCGTGTTCGCCGCTGACGAATTCTGTAAACCGGTCGATCCAAAACCAACGCATATCTAGTTCCGGGCAATTGCACAATTAATTGAACGAAGATGAATTCTTAAAACAGACGAAGGCCCTCTCAGGATCGGTGTCACCTGAAGGACCTCGTATTTTTCTTCCGCGACTGACCGAGAAATTGCCCTATCTACAGAAGCGAGAGGCAACTCCGTCAGGCGGCGTTCTACTTCTTGGACGCAACGTAGTTGCAAAGATCCTTGACCGTCAGCATATTGCCGAAGTCAGCGACCATCGGATTTTCCTCAAACTTGTTGAGATCCGCGAAAGGCATGCGCTCTTTCAGTTTCGTTAAACCAGCGGCGGTGACTTTACCGTCTTCGATGAATTCAGCGTTTGTCAGGATGTCATCGGGAAACAACTCGGCGCGATCAAACGTAATTCCGAACGCCTGCTCCAGCTTGAAAACAATATCAAGAAAGTCGATTGACTCCGCACCAAGGTCACCGACCATTGTTGCTTCTGGTGTAACTTCATCGTCGTCAACTCCAAGGGCGTCAACGAGTGCTTCTTGAACTTTTCCAAAGACCTCATCATCAAATGGCATCGGTCATTGTCTCCGTAAATTGTCTAAACTGGTGTAGTGATTGTCATTTCAGGCATCAGACTCGTTCGGACGGATTTGTCCATTTGCGAGCACAATTGTCTGAACTTGATTCGAAATTCGCGATTCATGTATCCATCAATCGCGGGATCAACATCCTGCCTTTGAGCAAGATTGTATGCGTCGAGCACCAATCGGCCTTTGACCGCAGGAGCTCCATCGATCGTTCCGTTAACTTGCAGTGTGGTCAACGAACCTTTAACCGATTTGATTTTGGCTTTCACTTCGAGAGAATTGCCCGGTTGGACAAAATCCCGAAACGTCAAACTTTTTGTTTCTCGGAGCATCACGGTTGAATGCTCGAAGTCATGAGAGCATCGGACCAGCCACATGCTGGTCTGAAACATTGACTCCACCATCAACACACCCGGCATGATCGGAAATCGCGGAAAGTGATCCTGCAAATACTCTTCCGATAACGACAGGCATTTAAGGGCTGTGATGGATTCGTTTTTTTCGAGCTCCGTGATCCGGTCAAGTTGGGAGAAACGCATAGTGCTTGAGTGAATTTGTCCGGGAATTTCTGGGCCAACCTGATTTTCAAGCGAGCATTTTAAACACAATTTGGCTAAATGACGCAGGGGGTTACTGGGGGATTGCCCGATTTACTATAACAAACGAGAAAAATTGCCTCAACAGCGGGCGTTTCCCTATTATTGGCCATCTTTTCCTGCTCGCTCACGTAGTAGAATCGTGAACAATAGACCGGATTAAGGGCGTCTGCGAAAATCAGCATGCCGATTCACAGAATCTGTTGAGTGTCAGAATCAGCAAATTGATAGAATCAGTAAATCCATAGAATTAGCTGAGTGGCAAAATCAGCAGCCGGTATCCCGACAAGCGTAACAGGCTGTTCCATCTTTTACAAAGGTTTCCATGCGACGTGGCATTGCAGTTTCTCCCGGGGTCGCCATCGGCACCGCTTATGTGATCCACGAGATCTATGTGAATCCGGACACCAAGGAATTGGCAGATTCCGAGATCACAGCGGAGCTCGCTTCGTACGAAGTCGCCCGTGACAAATCGGCAACAGAACTTCGCGCGTTGGAACGTAAAGTCGAGGCACAGGTGGGGCACGACGAGGCCGCCATTTTTGCCGTCCACCAAGCCATTCTGCGTGACGCTGCTTTCACCAACAAAATCCGCAACTGGATCGTTGAGGAGCGCATGAACGCTCCGGCCGCGCTGCACAGATTGCTGGGCGAGTACACGGCACTGTTCGCGCGAACGAACGATGACTATCTAAAAGAGCGTCTGAACGACGTGCGCGACGTCATCATCCGACTGAGCTCGCATCTGTCCGACGTGCTCAAACCCGATCAAGCCTCCATCGAAGGTCCGCTAATTGTAATCGCGGACGAACTACTCCCCTCGCAGGCCGTTGCCTTGGGCGACATTGACGTCCACGCCATCGTGACGCAAGCCGGTAGCCAAACCAGCCACGCGGCGATCATTGCGCGTTCGTGCGGCATCCCAGCTGTCAGCGGTGTCAAGAACATTCTCCGCAAGGTAAAAACGGGCGACACGATTGTTGTCGATGGACGGCACGGGATTGTCGAAATCAACCCCAAAATCGAATCGCTGACCGCGTTCAAAAAATTAGAACGCGAATTCGTCGATCTAAAAGATCAGCTCGCGTCCAATCGTGAGGAACCAGCGGAAACGGCTGACCAAGTTCCGCTTCAACTGGAAGCGAACATCAACGGCGTGTCGGACGCTGAGGCGGCTCACAACATGGGCGCTGCGGGAGTCGGCCTGTACCGAACCGAGTACCTGTAT
>CALKXO010000227.1 GCA_938003615.1 uncultured Pirellulaceae bacterium
CGAGGGCAAGTCATGGAGTCGCGATCCGGTCAAGTGGATCAAAGGAATCAAACGTCCCAAAGGAGCGTTTGCGCTTCCCGAGAACAATAAAATCAAAAACGACAATTTCAAATTGATGTTGGCCAAGTACGGAGAGGCAGCCAAGCGTGGTCTTTCCAGCGGCCCGGCTTATGAAAGTGCCGACGTTTCTGATCACGCTTACGGTGACGGATATCAAACTCTACTGGCCATCGAGACGATGAAAGAGATGGTTAAGAACAAGGACAAACCGTTTTTCCTTGCGCTTGGATTCAAGAAGCCACATCTAAATTGGACATGCCCGAAAAAATACTGGGACATGTACGACCGTGACAAAATCCCAATGGCCTCTGAAACCAATGCCCCAACCAACGGTGCAGCGATGGGATTGCACGCGTCGTTTGAATTGCGAACGAGAGCTGGCATTCCCAAAACGGGACCGCTGGGCGAGGACTTAAGTCGCACGCTTAAGCATGCGTATCTGGCCTGCGTCAGTTATGTCGATGCGCAGATTGGATTGATGATCGAAGAACTTGAAAAATCGGGGGTGCGTGACAACACGATTATCGTTGTTTGGGGAGATCACGGCTGGCACCTTGGCGACATGGGTGTCTGGGGCAAAGCGACCAATTATGAAATCGCGACGCGCGTGCCGATGATGATTTGGACGCCCGATATGAAGCATCGAGGCGTAACAACCGATGCACTGGTCGAACTGGTAGATATCTATCCCACGCTTTGCGATCTTGCTGAGGTTTCAATACCTGAGCATGTTGAGGGGAATAGTTTTGTGCCGCTGATTGAAGATCCGGACAAGCCGTGGAAGACTGCCGTCTTCAGTCAGTATCCGAATCCGGCGTTGAGAGAGTGGGCCGCCAATCCACTGTCGCAAGGGATGCGAGAAACGTGGTTCGGTCCGTTAATCAATGAGGTCGAAACGAGGATCAAGCTACAACAGGGCGACAAATGGAATCGAGATCTGTTTGAGAAGCACTTAATGGGATACACGATGCGTACCAATCGTCACCGTTTGGTAGTTTGGCGGGATCATCGCGATCCCGAGGCGGAGCCGGTGTTCATTGAACTGTTTGATCATGAGAGTGATCCCGACGAGACGACCAATATTGCCGAAGAGGCCCCTGAGTTGGTTAAGACACTGCTGGAGCAATTCAATGCAGGATGGAAAAAGGCGGCTCCTGAACAACTGACCTCTAGTGCGAAATGATGGTGAGCCTTGTGATCGTCGCCTTTGAGGCATAAGTTTTAATTCCACGTGGACACCGTTGCCTGTATCGTCTTTAGGCTCGTCTTTAGCCGGAATCACATTAGCGAATTTTTGCTGAAGGCCAACGCGACAAGCGGCGAAAAACCGACGAGCACAAGGCGACTTTTGAACTTGATACGAAATATTACGCTGATAATTATGCTACAAACCAACAGAAATCCGAACGCAACTCAACGCTCATCGCTCGTGTTTCTGTTGGCGATTTTGGTCGGCGTGACATTGAGCGCTGGTCTAGCCGTGGCACAAGAGATTGATTTCGAAGAAAGCATCGCGCCTATTTTTGAATCGAACTGCCTTCACTGTCATGGTGAAGACGAAGAGGAGGCTGGATTGCGTTTGGACTCCCGCAACAGCATGCTCAGAGGCGGCGATTCTGGACTGGCCACGATCGTTCCCGGTCACCCGGAGAAAAGTTACCTGATGGACGTGGTGAACCATGTCGATGAGGAGATGGCGATGCCGCCGGACGAGGACAAAATTCCGGAAGAGGAAATTGATCTTCTGGAAAAATGGATCGCTGCTGGCGCTAATTGGCCAGGGCAAATGGAAGTTGTTGCCAAGGAGAAATCAGATCACTGGTCGTTTCAAGCTGTGGTACGCCCTGCGGTTCCCGATGTTAACTCCGGCGAGTCTAGCTCCAGCGAGTCTGATTTAGGCGAGTCTCCGATCGACGCGTTTCTGTTGGATGCGCTCTCCAAGAAAGGACTTGGTTTCTCGCAACGAGCCCGACCGCGCTCGTTGATTCGACGTGCTTCCATCGTCCTTACGGGATTGATCCCATCTCCCGAGGAGGTCAGTGATTTCGTTGCCGCTTCGGAAAAGGACAGCCAGTCCGCTTACGCTGCATTGATCGATCGCTTGATGGAATCACCCCATTTTGGCGAACGTTGGTCTCAGCATTGGCTCGACGTGATTCGCTGGGCGGAAACCAACGGATCTGAAAGTAATATGTATCGCAAGAATGCTTGGATCTATCGCGACTATGTGACGCGCGCTTTCAACGAAGACAAACCTTACGACCGATTCCTGTTCGAGCAACTTGCCGGCGATACCGTTGGGCAAGGAGAGGCAACCGGATATATGGTTGCTGGACCGCACGTTCCGATCGCGACTGTCGGACAAGAACCGACCGCCCGCCGTCAGGCGCGTGCCGATCGTTTGGATGAGGTGTTGCAAACTGTCGGAGCGTCCGCGATGGGGATGACGATCGGTTGTGCGCGTTGCCACAATCACAAATTTGATCCGATTTCGATCAAAGACTACTATGCGATGACGGCGGTGTTCGAAGACATCGAGTACGGCAGCCGGTTTCCTGAATTGGCTGACGACCATCCTCAAAAGGTACGCGGCGCGGAGATCCAATCTGAGATCGACCAACTGCGTGAGCAGCTCGCCGAATTTGGCCCGTGGGAAGAACATTGGTTGGCCTATCGAGATGTTTATTTTTCACCGGTGACCACCAGAGAAGTGCGGATTCAGTTTCTGCAAAAGTCGTGCTTCGTGGATGAATTGGAACTCTTCGGCCCGGAGAACCCAGAAGTGAACTTCGCCTTGGCATCGTTGGGCACCACGTTGGATACTGATCACGAGATGATCTACAACAAGAACAAAGGTGTCTCAAGAGTCAACGATGGTAACTTCGGCACCGAGAGTTTTGCGGCCAAGACTCCCGAAGGCGGTGACGAGAAGCCTTGGGTCGTGTTGACGTTTATTCAACCGCGCGAAATCAACCGGATGACGATCAGCTCCAACCGCGAGGATTTCTTCGATACTGATTATCTTGTCAAACTCAACACGGGGCACGTTGCCAACTATCAGTTGGAAGTCAAAGACGCCGACGGTAAGTGGAGACCCGTCGCTGCAACGCCACAGTACAACAAGTTGAATAAGAAGAACAAGCAACGGGCCAAGTTGATGGCCAGAGTTCAGCAGCTGATTGAACAGCTGTATGCCGAGGGACCCCAGCTTGGTTTTGTGGCACGATTTGTGGAACCGGTGAAATCGTTCGTGTTGGGGCGTGGTAGCCCGGAAAACCCACGCGATGAGGTTTTTGCGTCGGGTTTGGAAGAGCTGTCGGGCGATCTTGGATTGGATGCCAGTGCGTCTGGTGATCAACGGCGGGTCGCGTTTGCGAGTTGGTTGATCAGTAAAGAGAATCCGTTGACGGCACGGGTTGCGGTGAACCGAATCTGGCACCATGTATTTGGAAAAGGCATTGTCACAACGACCGCTGATTTTGGAAAAGCGGGAGCGTTACCGACGCATCCCGAATTGCTGGACTGGTTGGCGGTTGAATTTATGGAGCCTACCGTTTCGTCGGAAAGTGGCCCTTGGTCAATGAAGCACCTGATTCGCATGATGGTGATGTCAAAGGCATTTCAGCAATCGGGGCATCCAGTCGAAGAAGCGTTGGCCATCGACGGCGACGCGGCCTTGCTTTGGCGATACGCGCCCAAACGTGTCGATGCCGAAGTGATTCGCGATTCGATTCTTCAGGCGTCGGATTGTTTGGATGACACCATTGGCGGCAAGGGCTATCGAATTCACAATGTCAAGAAACGCTACGCTCAGTGGGTTGTTTTAGACAATCATGGGCCCGGCACTTGGCGCCGCATGTTGTATCAGGAGCGTTTTCGACGTGTGGATGACGGATTGTTCACGGCCTTTGATTTTCCCGATTGCGGACAAGTGAAAGCCAAGCGGCCTGTATCGACGACGCCACTGCAAGCGCTCAATTTGATGAACAGTGATTTTGTCATGGATCAATCCAAACGCATCGCTGAACGGGCGCTCGAGGACGCCGGTGGTGACCAAGGCAAAGCCGTGGACCGTTGTTTTGAACTGCTGTTGGGCCGGCTTCCGGAGAAACAGGAACGTGAGGATTGCTTGGCGGTGATGAAAGACAGTGAACTGTCGTTGGTCTGTCGCGCTTTGATTAACTCCAACGAGTTTGCCTTTGTGCCGTAGAGAAATAGGGGGATAGGCATCCTGCGCATCCTGCCTGTCTCGCGATGAAGTGCGTTCGGGACTCGCTGGAAGCCCATTCCACTCTACTGCTGCCGTTTCGGTGAAAATTGTCGTTTAGAAAAACTGAGCTATGAATAACAACTCTGAAAAAATATCGTTGCACGGTCGCAGTCTGTTGAACCGGCGCGGCTTTCTAAGCACGGCTGGACTTTCGACGGCCGGACTGGCCCTGACCAGCATGCTGAGCGCTGATGGATTGTTGGCCAACGATCAATCACACACCGTTAGTGGTAAGACACCGCTGCGTCCTGTGATCGATCCAAATCAACCTTACCTGCCACGCCCCGGGCACTTTGATTCCAAAGCAAAACGTGTTTTGGTGGTTTATTTGCCGGGCGCCGTTAGTCACATTGATACGTTTGATTACAAGCCTGAGCTTTACAAAATGCACGGCAAGAAGCCGCCAGGGCTTCCGGCGGTAACGTTCGAAGGTCCTTCAGGCAACATCGCAAAACCGTTTTGGGATTTCAAACCGCGTGGCGAAACGGGGAAAATGGTCTCCGACCTGTTGCCGAACCTTGCAAAACAAGTCGACGACTTCTGCTTCATACACTCGATGACGACCGATACGAGTGCTCACCCACAGGGCGAGAATTTTATGAACACGGGATTCACGATGGAGGGTTTCCCCTCGTTTGGAGCGTGGGTCACGTATGCGTTGGGCACTGAGAATCAGGAGCTTCCGGCGTTTGTCGCGATCAACGATCCTCGGGGGTTGGCGCGGAGTGGCAAAAATAACTTTGGCAACGGCTTCCTGCCAGCGGCATTTCAGGGAACTGATTTCAGCGCCAAAAGTCCTCCAAACAACCTTCATCGCCCCAAGTCATTGACAAAGGGATTTGATCAGAAGACGGTTGACCTGTTACAGCGGCTCAACGCGCGGCATTTGGAACAGTATCCGGGTGATGCAAATTTGGCCG
>CALKXO010000228.1 GCA_938003615.1 uncultured Pirellulaceae bacterium
CAAGAATGATCTTTCTCGCGGTTGCCAGCGTCAGCTTGTCGCTAGAAAGGATTTCAGTGATGCTCGGCTCGTCAGACATCCCAAAGTGATAAGATATCAGTGGAATTCAGACAACACCGATTTCACAGCTTGGACGCCTACTCAGCGATTGCGATATTCGTTTGGAAAGACGAACCGCTTGCGGGTTCGGCTTTAGATATCGACACCGCCACCGAGGGAATGCTGAGTCGCTTGATTGAGGCGCGAGAACTATCCTGCGATCCGTTGGCGGTCACCACGTTGTTGTCGCCCGTTGGCGTGACGGCAAGCGTTGTGTTGGTTGTCGGGCTGGGGTTGAGATCCGATTACGCAGCAGGATTCGCCGCGCGGGCAGCGGGAACAGCGGCGAAATCGTTGGCCGGCAAACAAAGACGTGTGGTTGCGTTCTATCTGGATTCACTTGACGTTGCCGATTCGGTTGCCGCAGTGATCGTAGGTGTCGTCGGTCAGGGGATCTATCAAAACAAACGCAGCTTGACTCCTTTCGAGACGGCGTGTTTTCATACTGATGATCTGGCGGCGATAGAAAAAGGGAAGATTCTCGGAGAGAGCCAGAACGTGGTGCGGAAATTGGTCAACATGCCGGCCAGCGATCTCTACCCCGAATCGTTTGCGTTGCAGGCCGTCGAGCTCGGCAAGGCGTCTGGTTTTGAGGTGGAGGTCTGGGACGAGCAACGTTTGGAGCAGGAACGCTGCGGAGCGTTTCTGGCCGTGGGGCGTGCGTCGGCTCATCCGCCGCGTTTGGTGATCATGAAATACATGGGCGGTCACTCGGACGAAAAACCGTTGGGGTTGGTGGGCAAAGGAGTTACGTTCGATTCGGGAGGGCTGTCCATTAAAACGTCTGAAGGCATGATGGCGATGAAGTGCGACATGGCCGGAGCGGCGACGGTGTTGGGAACGATGCGGGCGATCGCCAAATTGAAGTTGCCCATCAACGTGATTGGTTTTGCCGGCATGGCGGAGAACATGATTGCTGGCAACAGTTTCCGAATGGGCGACGTATTGACCGCGCGCAGCGGCAAAACAATCGAAGTCCACAATACCGATGCCGAAGGCCGGTTAGTATTGGCCGATACGCTGGACGTGGCGGTGGATCACGGAGTCGGGAAAATCATTGACCTCGCGACATTAACGGGGGCGTGCTTGGTTGCACTTGGGACCGATATCGCCGGTTTGATGACCAACGATGAAGAACTGGCGGCGGACGTAAAAGCGGCGGCGGCAGCCTGTGGCGAATACGTTTGGGAGCTGCCGATGCACGATTACTTTGCGGATCAAATCAAAAGTTCGGTGGCCGATATTAAGAACATGGGCGATTCTAGGTGGGGCGGATCGATCACGGCCGGTAAGTTCCTTGAAGAGTTCGTGCGGGAGACGCCTTGGGTACATTTGGATGTTGCGGGGCCAAGTTTCTCGGACAAACCCAAGGCTTGGATCGACGGTGGCGCAAGTGGCTGTATGGTGAGGACGTTGGTTGAGTACGCAGGATAGGATGAATTCAAATCGGTGTGTTTGGCGACAGCGGTTTACGCTACAGTAGAAAGCAGCCGATCAGGTGACAGCGATCTGATGATCCTTCACCATTCAATAGTCCCGCCATTTACGGAGTTTCGTCATGGGCTTTATCCAAGATTTCAAAGAGTTTGCGTTCAAAGGTAATTTGATTGATATGGCTGTTGGCATCGTGATGGGCACGGCAGTTGCTGGCATCGTCAAATCGTTTCTGGACAATATCATCACTCCTTTGATTGCGGTTGTTGCGGGCGTTCCGGACATGTCGGCAATGAAATACCCAATTGGTGGACAAATCGAAACGACCAACGCCGCTGGCGAAACCGTCATGGAGCAAGCGGCTCTCAAGTACGGCACGTTCCTACAAGGCGTGATCGATTTTGCGATTCTGGCGTTTGTGATTTTCATCGCGCTGAAAGTAGCCAGCTCATTTATGAAAGCGTCTGCAGATGATGCAGAGCCATCGGATGAAGTTAAATTGCTGACCGAGATCCGCGATTCGTTGGCTAACAAGTAATCCAACGGCACGTTGTTGGGTTCTCTCGAGAACTTAAAGCGGATCTGTAAAAATATCAGGCACCGCAAAAGCGGTGCCTTTTTTGTATGCTCACCAGCGGAGTTTAAACACCGTCGTCCTCGTGCCTTAACGCGTTACCGCGCACGCCGTTCGGTTGAATGCCAATTTTTATTCATTGGCTGTTCAACCTAAGTTTTTCTATTGAAGTTGTTGAGTTGACTTTCTTTCTCGTACATCAGTCGATGTGACCGGACTGGCCGAATCTTAGGGAGACGTTTTACAACCGCGAAAGAAACGAAATATGCGAAAGCAATCGCGCATCTCCTTTCGCGTGTTTTGCGTATTTCGCGGTTGTTACTCTTGATGCTGCGAACTTTATCTGAACTTCGGTTTCACCGAAGCCATCCGACGCAGCAAAGATAGCGATGATCTCATAGCGCCTCGGGCGATGTGACCGAAGCAGGTTTATCTTTGGACCTGTTCTTGGTTTCATTCTCCAAGTGGGGGTTCGGCGGCTTCGCGTGTATCGGTTGCGGCGACCTCGTATCGAGTTGGGCGAGACAGCTTCTTGATTTTGTTTTCCGAAATAGCTCGCTGAAGCCAGTCTTGCATTTGGCTTTTCTTAACATCCAATTCCTTTATCAATTCGTCAACCGATTTTGGTTCGCGCAGATAATTGATAAGCAACTCGAGAATCATGTCGTAGGCTGTCAATTTGGCCCCTCCCGACTCCGGGAGGCGAATGTTGCCACTTCCTTCAAGTCGCGTGTGTGGCAGGGTAGATACCATACCGTTCTGGCTTCCCTTTGAAATCGCTGTACGCTTTCCTGATTTCGCCTCGGAAAACAATGGAAACTCACTTTCCACAACCATGTTCTTGGCCATCGAAATCAAATCCCCGATCGAATGAGGATCAAGATCAGCAAAGTTCTGAGGGAATTGCACGCCCCCCAATTTAACGAGATTCGTATTCCCACTGGGGACGTCTTTTCCTCGCCTGACAAATACGGGTTTTACCGGCTTTCTTCTTAGTTCCTCTTCGGCTCCGGCCCAAGTTCCGCCCTTCTTATACTCAGCGCTCACTACCAATCCTGCATCAGCCATCGCATAGATCAACTTGTTCCGCCACATCGCTGTGCCGACGTTGAACCGGGCATTCGGATGGCAATGCGAAATCAGCAGCAGTCGGCCATCTGCGATTGCATCACGTGAATCACGGGTAACACTCGCGCGTAAAAGATTCTCAGCCAGAACTCCTACAACGGCACCACCTGCTTCCAGAGCTCCATTCATTGCGGTTTTGTCAACTCCACGTGCACCACCTGAAACAACAGGGGTTTTTCCTGCAGCACACCATGCCGCCACATCATGAGTGAACTGCGTTCCAGTCTCGTCAACGTTTCTGGAGCCGACGATGGCTAATCCGCCACCCGACAAGAGTTTTTTGTCTCCAGCACCAAACAGAATTGGGGGCGCGTGTTCTCTGAGCCGCTTCAGGTATCGTCCGGGGTAGTCCTCGTCGCTGCGACAAACGACCCATAGCCCGCTGCGATTCCACTCTTCGATCGCGAACCCCAGCTGAACACCACGACCGAGTAGCGAAGAAAAACGAGCTTCGTCGACGCCGGCTGCTACGGCTGCTTCATTTGTGGACGACAACTCCAACAGGTCTGCGGGGCGCAATTCGTTCTCAACCAACCACCTCACTAGACGGTTGTAGTTGCTAAGTCCAAGTGGTTGGCAACCGTTGGCCTTATTCCCGAACCGCCCCGCAAGCAGAAGTATTGCTTTCGCATCGTTTGTCATTGAACTACTCATTGTTTCCTCTCAACCCAAACTTGGTGAAGTGAGAGCCAAAGCAAGTGGAAAGACCACTTCGCAACCTTTTTGTCGAAGCAACGCCCCAACCACAGTAAATGTCCAACGTGAGTCAACCATGTCATCAATCAAAAGGCATGGGCCGTAGCTGCCCACGTCCTGCGTTACTGAGAACGCATCATCAAGATTCTTCGCTTGTTGAAAGTTGTTCTGCATTTCTTTTTGAGGATTAGTGTTTCTGGTTTTCGTTACACAATCCACAAATGGAATTTCCAGCGAAGCTGCCAATCGTTTTGCGAAGTCGGGAACAATAGTCGGATTGTTGAGCGACGGAACGCTCGCGACCCAAGTCGGCGCCGGATTAGGTGACCACTGTTTAATCATCGCTTTACATGCCGCAACGAGTGAATCATCAAATCTCTGGGTGTTGTATTTGCCACTGACAACTAATTCGCCCCAACCTGCATCTCCCCACAAACATAATGCACGTCCTTCGCTGACAAGCAAGCTTTCTTTTATATTTCCAGTCAAACCGTGGCTGGCAAGTGCATTATAAGGTGGCCACCGTTTTCTTGGTATCAACGTTTGGTAGTTTCGACGCAAAAACACCCCGGCTTCATTCGCCAGTTCGTCACTGAACGCTGGCGAAACCAAGGGCCGGTTAACGCATCCAGCACATTTCCCACAGGGTTGAGAAAGTGGATCGTCCAACGCGCGACCAAGAAACTCCATCAAGCACCCAGTGTGGTTCATGTAGTCCTGCATCTGACGTTGCTCTGCATGGCGAATGTTGGTGATCGAGTCGACCAACTCTTCATTGAACTTGTAGTTTCTGGCATGTGCCGTCGCAACGTACTTTGAGCCTAGCTTTGTTAGAGGCGAAGGCGACTCAACGGACAGAACCTTGATTGCGTCCTCAATTTGCGACTTCTTTAGATTCAGGTGAGATTCAAGCTGTGGAACGGAAAGGCCGTCATCACCCTCCAACAATGCTTCTAGAATCGCAGTGACACGGCTTTGAGGCGGAAAGGCACTGCGAATAAAGAAGTTTGCAATCTGTTCGTCTTCTTCTCCATGAAGCAGAATGCCAAACGCTTGGTCAATCGCACGGCCAGCACGGCCGATTTGTTGATAATAATGAACGACCGAGCTTGGACGTTGGTAGTGAATGACGAATCCGATGTCTGGTTTGTCAAATCCCATTCCCAGAGCAACTGTAGCAACCAAAACTTTCAGCTCATTATTAATTAGCTTTTGCTCAAGGGCTTCGCGCCGATTTGGCTCTTCTTCGCTCTTTACATCAGCATGATACGCCTCTGCTTCGATTCCGTTTAACTTCAGCCATTGAGCAACGCGACTGGCATCTCGTTTGGTCAATGTGTATACGATTCCACTACCAGCAAACTTTGGGATGTTATCGGCCATCCAAGCGAGTCGTGCTGATGGACTGAACATCTTAATGTTTTGAAGTTTCAAACTTTCTCGCATGAGAGGTCCGCGTTGCAATTCAATATTTCCCAGTTGGGATACAACGTCGGCTACAACTCGATCGTTCGCTGTGGCGGTTGTTGCCAGCACCGAAACATTCGGAGGAAGAGATTCAATGAT
>CALKXO010000229.1 GCA_938003615.1 uncultured Pirellulaceae bacterium
CCTGGCAGAGAATCGATGGTCGTTTGGATCTCATTGACGCTACCACCACTGCCGCCGATCATGGTCTCCAGAATAGACGATTTGGCGGCGTAGGCTTCCTGAAGACTCTCCGCAAGTTTCAGCTTCGCTTTCGCGGAATCGGCGATATCGGAATACTCATAGACTTTCGACCACCCCAACAGAGAAGTAATGAAAAATGCAATCAAGAACAATGAAAGAACAATGATTGCGATTAGGTATCTTTGGTTTTCCCTGGAAGCCATCGTTACTCCTGGATCCGGCTGGCAATGCTGGATGAATTGAAAATGTCTGGGCGGTCGATGTGTATCGTTCACCGAAAAAAAGGGCGCCGCATATCGAAAATCGGAGCCACGAATGCACAACATCAGCTTTATCTCAGCGGTGGCGATAAAACCAGGCGCCCAGATGCCCGAACTGTTAAATATGATTCGACTGTTAACTCTAGTTTAAACTGGCGTTTTCCATAGTCAAATCCTGCCGGTTGGGCAAAAAGAACAGCTTTGCAGGTGATACGGCTTTTGCGGCTTGGCAGGCGGCAGGATGGGGGCATCGAAAAGGTAGGCCTTGGGGGCAAAAAACAACGCAAGAAAGTTCACCATCAATTCACCGACTCTTGCGGCAAACCCATGGAAAGGCGACTAGAAGACAGATGTAGATTAAAACAATAGCATTTCCTTCAGGCTTGTCGATTCGAATGCTACCTCCCCTGTCTATAGACGCAACATCCGGAGTTTCTCCATCAGCTATCAAACAGAGTTGCTTGATTAACTCCCGATCTGCCCCCGGACTCAACCGCGCCGCTGATCCGTCCATCAGAATGAAATTGGTCCCCTGTAGAAGGCGTCCAAAAGAATTGTCAATTCATGAGCGCAGTGACTGCTTCGGTTGGTGGATGCGTTTGAGAGAATTTCGACAACCTGATCAACGGTCAAGTCGCTCGGTTTTGTCCATGGCACTGGATTCGCAAAGTCTTCAGTAAGCATCATGTTGTTACTGCATTGAGTAACAAGAGCGGTAGGGCGTGAAGGGGTATCGTCCATAAGCAGAAGGGTAACGAATACGCCTATCAGTAGAATTGCGACGGCGCACCCATTTTTACTTTTGGTAGGCCAGAAGACTATCAGCAGAAGAGTTGTCACAATAATAGAGAGTAAGCCAAACTTTAAACCCAACCCATACAAAGACGTCACGAAGAAAAGAGTCTTGAGGTCAAATGAAAAATCTGATTCAGTAGGGGATTCAGCGTTCAATGAACGGCCTAAATTTACGGTTACGAATGTAGGGAATTCGAAAGCTAACTTTCGCGTGAAGGTCAATGAGCTTCTAGCCAGCTCTCGCCCACCCCCGTCTCCACCACGATCGGCACAGACATCGGCAACGCCGTCTCCATGGCCTCGATGACCACCGGCACGACGTCGTCCTGCTCGCTCTTTTTCATGTCCAATACGATCTCATCATGGACCGTCAGTAGCATCTTGGTCTCAAAATTTCCTGCTTCGAGCGCTTCAGCGACGCGGATCATCGCCAGTTTCAACAAATCCGCCGCCGTCCCTTGCAGCGGGCTGTTCATCGCCAGACGTTCTGCGGCACGTTTCAAAGTTTGATTGCGCGAATTGATATCGCGAATGTAGCGCCGCCGCCCCGTCTGCGTCACGACGTAGCCATTGTCGGCGGCAAATTCAATCGTCTTGTCGATGTAGGTCTGCACGCCGGGGTGTTTCTCAAAGTAATTGTCGATCAGCTCATTGGCCTCTTGGCGAGGAATGTTAAGCCGTTGTTGTAACCCGAACGCTGAAATGCCATAGATGATTCCAAAATTCACCGTCTTGGCTTTGTCACGCATCTCGCGCGTCACCTCTTCCGGATCGACTCTGTACACCTTGGCAGCGGTAGACGTATGAATGTCAGTGCCCGACACAAACGCCTCCATCATCGCGGGGTCTTTGCTCAACTCCGCCATGATCCGCAATTCAATCTGCGAATAATCCGCCGACAGAATTAAGTGGTCTTCATCCTTAGGCACAAACGCCGCTCTGATTTCACGACCACGCTGCTTGCGAATTGGAATCGTCTGCAGGTTGGGATTATTAGATTGAATACGCCCTGTCGCCGTCCACGTTTGACTGTAATGCGTATGCAGGCGGCCCGTTTTTGAATTGATCGAATCGGGCAATTGATCCACGTAAACCGACTTGAGCTTCACGGCATTGCGGTATTCTAAGACGTCCTGAATGATCTTGTGATGCGGCGCTAACCGCAGCAACTCTTGCTCCCGTGTGGAATACTGCCCGGTCGCGGTCGTGCGCGGATTTTCCACGAGGTTCATTTCTTCGTAGATAACAATGCCCAACTGTTTAGGACTGTCGATATTGAACTCGTGACCTGCCTCCTCGTATATCCCGTCCCGCAACTCGTCGATCTCAACATCCAGCTTTGTAGAAAACGCCGCCAGTGATTCAGTATCCAAACGAATCCCCTGATACTCCATATCAACCAGAACGGGGATCAAAGGGCATTCGATCTCATGACAAACTTGGCTGACGCCGCGCGTCTCGATGTCTGGCAGAATTTTTTTAGCCACCTGCAGCGTCACGTCTGCGTCTTCGCAAGCGTATGGCACAACTTTCTCCAGCGCCACATCACGCATGTTTTTCTGCTCTTCACCTTTGGGCCCGATCAGCTCAGTGATCGAAATCGGCCGATAGCCCAGATATAGTTTGGCCAAATAGTCCAATCCATGACTCATCTCGGGCTCCTTCATGGAGTGAGCCAGCATCGTATCAAACAGCTTCCCTTTGACTTCGACGCCGTTCCATTTCAGCAACGACACGTCGTACTTCAAATTGTGTCCAATCTTTTCGATCTCTGGGTTCTCGAAAATCGGCCGAAACTCTTCCAGCATCGCTTCGCACTGGTCGCGGCCTTCTGGACAAACCACGTACCAAGCCTCCCCTGCGGCAACTGAAAATGCGATCCCCAACGGCTCGGCGGTGCGTGGATCAAGCCCGGTCGTTTCGGTGTCGAAGCAAATTGTCTTCTGTTTGGACAACCGATTTATCAGATCCGTTCGCTGATCCGCCGTTTCGACGCAGTGATATTTATGCGGAACATCCGCGATCGTTCTCTCCTGAACCTCATCCGAATCGAACAATCCAGCTTGAATTTCCTTCTCGCGTTTGCCCCGAATTACGGCCGCCCGGCTTTGTGAGGAACTGAATTCCTTACCGAACAGTTTTTTTCCCAACGAGTCAAACTCCAGTTCCACCAACAGCGCCTTAAGTTCTTCCGCATTGGCATCGACCATCACAAAATCGCTCAGTCGCAACTCATGAGGCACATCGACCTTAATAGTAACCAGTTCTTTGGAAAGTAATGCCACATCGTGACCTTCGACCACCTTCTCCTTTTGCTTGCCCTTAAGCTGATCAGTGCTTTCGAGCAGTTTTTCGATCGAACCAAACTTGGCGATCAATTTCTGCGCCGTCTTCTCACCAATGCCACGAATGCCGGGCACGTTGTCACTTGCATCTCCCATCAGGCCGAGGATATCAACGACCTGATCGACGCGCTCGACCTGCCATTTCTCGAGCACCTCCGGAATCCCCATAATTTCATAGGAGTTCCCTTGCCGGCCTGGCTTGTAAACGTTGATCCGCTCGGTGACCAATTGATGGTAGTCTTTGTCTGGCGTCACCATAAAGACATCGTAATCCTCTGCCGCCGCCTCGCGCGCCAACGTGCCAATAATATCGTCGGCCTCAAAGCCAGGGGTACGTATGACGGGAATGTTGAGCGCCTTCATCAGGCGATCTACCAACGGAATTTGAATCGCTAGATCTTCAGGCAACGAGTCGCGCTGAGCCTTATACTCGGAGAACATTTCGTGGCGAAAGGTTGGATCGCTGGTGTCGAAGGCGATCGCCAGATGCGTCGGCTTTTGGCGCTTGATCAGATCGAGCACGGTATTAGCGATGCCAAAGACTCCCGACGTGGGCACTTCACCGGAAGTGAAACGGGGACTGCGGATCATGCCAAAGTGAGCGCGATAGATCAGCGCCATGCCATCGAGCAAATACAGCTTCTTCGGCTCGCTGGCAGAAAACAGATCTGGGCCGGAAACAGTTGTGGGAGCCTTTTTTTTCTTAGCCATTACGATTCTTGCGGTTTGTTGGAAGGACGTCCGATTGACGCTCCACAAAGCCTATCAAAAATCAGCGCCAGTTTCCTCCCCCGGTTGGCCTCGATCGATCTTGGTTAAAGGCCGATGATCTCCACCGCAATTCGGTCACAGACCATCAGGCCCTGTCGAGTCAACCGAAACTGGTCAGCGCTTTCCTTAGCCAAGAAGTGCTCAATCAACGTTTCTCTTATTGGGCCGAGCACGCTGGCAATTGAGCAACCATACTGTTTCTCAAATTCTATTTTCGAAACACCGTTGGTCTGGCGGAGTGCGATCGCCAGCCCTTCGGCGGCCGCGTCTTCGGCGGAGAGTTGACATGAGTCGGCCACCGGCATCTGACCGTCCTCAATGCGTTTCATATATTGCATCGTTGATCCGTGATTGGTTTGCCGAATTCCATCAACAAACCTTGCTGCTCCGGGGCCAAAGGCAAACCATGGTTGTCGATTCCAGTACTGTAAGTTGTGGCGGCAACGTCGATCAGCCAGCGCGAAACTTGACACTTCGTACTGTTGCATACGCGCGGTTGCCAAGCGCTTAATCGTCCACTCATACATCGACGCACACAGATCTTCGTCTGCCCTCATGAGTTCGCTGCGGTTCATCCGACTCCAAAACTGCGTGCCTTTCTCATAGGTCAGTTCATAGGCGGAAAGGTGATCAGGACTAAGCTTCAGTGCCGCTTCCAGATCATGTTGCCAAAGCTCCATCGATTCTTCTGGCGTTGCGAAGATCAGGTCCATGGAGAGGTTATCGATACGTTGACGAATCTGATCGACCGCAATCGCGACTTGGCGAGCGTCGTGATCGCGTTCCAACCGCTGTAGTTTCCCACCGTCGAAAGATTGAACGCCCAAGCTGACGCGGTTGATTCCACAACTCGCAAACAGCGCGACCTTTTCAGCACTAACATCACTCGGATTGCATTCGACGGTAATTTCAGCATCAGCAGAAAACGAAAACCGACTTTTAATGGCCGAAAACAATCGCAAGAAGTCTTTCTCCTGAAGGTGGCTAGGCGTGCCGCCACCGAGAAACAATGTGTCAAGCGTCCACGACTGTTCCAACCAGCCTATCTCTGTTTCGAGCGCCTTGAGATAACGCTCAACCAAGTAGTCACGGCCGGCGACCAGCGAAAAATTACAGTACCCGCAGCGATGCCGGCAGAAAGGAACGTGAACGTACAGACTGACCGGGGCAACTTGCTGAGGATCAAATCCGCGCTTTGGTCCCGGACCAACCTGAATCGCAGCAACTGTCATCCAATCAGATCCAGATTTTCAGTTTCCCACCCAGCATATCGGGTAGTAGCTTTTTGACGATCGACGCGGCGTGTCGATCAGAGTAGCGCGTGCTGAAGTGACCGGCAATGACGACTTCATTCTCAAACTTGTCAGCCCGGTCAACGAAATCGTTCAAGTGCATGTGTCCGTTTTTATGGATCAAGTGCGATTGGTGGTCAGGCGCGATGAAGGTCATCTCGGTAATCAGAATCTTCACTTGATAGAACAACGGATTATCATCCAGCCCTTGCGGCGACGTGTCCCCCGTATATCCCACCAACGGAATCCGCACCTCGTTGGTGATCTCGGTACCCTGTTGACGGAGATCGCGGATTTCGTCACCGGTGAGCGATTGGTATTCGGGCTTTAGTTTGTTGCGCCGTTCGAAAATCACATACCCGTAGCTGGTAATGGTGTGTTTGGTTTTGAGAACCTTCACGACCAGTTCACGGGAGAGTTCAAATTCCATTCCCGCTTCAACACCGATCAGATCACAGGGCATTCTACCTCGGTCCAAACGCTGGAACGAGTTGAGCATCGCCCGCACATTGTCGACGGCATCTGACGGAAGATAGATCTTCGGTGGCTCCATTTTCATCAGTCGCCGGCGCGCCACATACAGCGGCAACGCCGCAACGTGATCGAGGTGGGTGTGCGAAAGCAGCCACGTTGGCACTCCCATGAAGTCCCAAGGATGGGCTCCAAGGTCAAATCCAATTTTGAGTTCCGGAATTCGCCAGTAGGACTGCACGGCTGCCCGCGCGTAACCCTCGACGGTCAGGTCACCGTGCTTCAGTGTTTTCACTGGAGCATTGTCCAGCATCAATTCTCGGTCTTTACTCAATCTCTCTCCGAGTTAAGTGTGGCACAGGCGGGGCAAGAAGGTCAATCGCAGAGTGTTCAGTATGAATCGTCAAGCATTGGCGGCAAGAGGAAGGAGCCCGTTGGTACCATTGGGTTCACTTCGAAAACAGAACCAGAAACTAATACCACAGCGTAAGTCCGACCCTGCTTGCACAATATGCTGAAGCTGTCACCACCTTGCAACTGCAATCTCTTGTGGCAGGTTCGCGGACTTGCGCTGTAGTACTAATTCGCGGAAACATCTTTCGCCGCGTTTTTCTTACCCTGCTTCGGCGGAACGACTTTCTTTTCTCCAGTGCGTTTCCCTGCGGTATCAAGCTCGAGTGTTGCGGACTCTACCTGCCCTTGGGCACTCAGCCGAAAGGAGATCTTTCCTGCACATTTGTCAAATACGAATTCTGATTCCGACAGCGCCACCATCTTCATACGCAACCCATGCAATTTGCAATAAATCCTATCGGCCTTTATCGCGACATGAAACTCTTGCTGATTTTCTGATTGGTAAGTCCCGACCAAGCGTTCAAGTTTTTCCGGCGGTAAGTCCACGTTCTGAGCGGGGTATGGTTTTTCAGGTTGTAGACGCTGCGTTTGCAGATGTCGGACCCAGATGTTGCGGTATCGTACTGGTCTTTGATGAGAATCCTGAAGACGAATCGGCCCCGTCGTTTTCCCCGGAGCATAGCGGCCGTGCTTGATCCAAGCGGTCGGTCCCAAGATGACAGAATTGTCTTGAACTAAAACTCCGTTATGCAACACAGTCATACGAGCTTTCTTTTGCAAATTGCCGTCTTTATCAAATCGCGGCGATCGAAAAACAATGTCGTACGACTGCCACTTGCCGGGGCCACGACAGGCGTTTACCAGTGGCGGATACTGCCCGTAGACGGAAGCCGCACTATCATCGGCGATCGTCGGATTTTCGTAGCTGTCGAGCACCTGCAACTCGAAAACGTTCATCAAAAATACGCCGCTGTTGCCACGTTGTTTTCCATTGCCCTTAACTTCTGAAGGTGAGGCCCACTCCACATGAAGCTGGCAGTCACCAAACTCCTCCTTTGTCATCACATGTCCGGCTTTGCCCGAGGACTCCATCACACCATCGACGATTCTCCATTTACCAACGCCGCCGGTCCAATTATCGAAACTCGTCCCATCAAACAAAATTATAGCGTCGCTCGGTGGCTTGGCTGAAGTCGCTCCTTCACCGGGAGTTACCACTTGAGGAGCAGGCCGGGATTGATCGTGTGCCTTCCAGCCAGTTTCCAGTTGCCCATGTGCAAGCGGCGACAATGCACTGGCTGCGACGATGATCGCCACAACTAAGCTTTGGGAGAGGTACTTGGAAAACATCAACTAAATCCTTCGTTCATTTGCGAGCCACGCATCGAGCAACAGCATGGGTGACGGGCCGCTCGACGCGCATTTTTCAACCAAAAGAATAGCCAATAGTGGCCAAATCGTCACGGACCCTGATCGAAAATATTTGAAGGTGGCAGACAGAATTGTCCTCAGAAACCACGCTGCAGGCAAACAAAAACACGCCCGCAGCGATGCGGGCGTGCTGTTGATCTGATTTGTCAAAATTGTCCATGCTGGCAATCGGGACAATCCATCAACAGCGCTTTTATGCGGCCGGGGCCTGCTTTTGAGCGTAGAAGAAACGTGCTTGTCCCTGCCAGTCGTCTCGTTCGATCCTGTCGCGAAATGCCAACAAGCGAGAGAACTCCTCTATTTCTTCTGGCTTCCACTGGATGATCTGCTTGAAGGTGTAAACTCCAAACTCGTTCAATCGAGTTTCAAGAACCGTTGCGATTCCGGAAATGCGTTTCAAGTCATCGCGTGATTCAGGAGCTTCAGTAAAGACGATGCCCCGCGCCGAATCGTGACGGACACGCCCACCGTACGCCGGGTCATATGTCGACTCGTTGCGTTGCTTGATCGCTTGCGTGAATGAGATGACGGCAGGATCGGGCTCGCTTTGGCTACCATCACGAAGGCTGGCTAAATCAGTTTGCAAATTTTCAATCGTCTTTTCCTGATTCCGAATCTGCTCTTGCAAAGACTGGTCCGCCAAATGATTGGCCAGCATCGAATCCAACCGCGCCTGCAGTTCAGCCTGCCGACGAAGTGAACACGCATGTTCGTCGCGCAAACGAGCCAGTTCATTGGACTCCGCCTGAAGATGCTTCAGATTTTGATCTTTGCGAAGCAGTTGTTTCTCCAAGCTACTTGCACGAGTTTTGACTTGTTGCAAAAGCCCACTGTCGTCAGCGATCTGCTGGTGGTTTCGTTCCGTCTCGACCAAAGCCTCCCGTAGCTTGGCTATCTTTTCGTGCAGTCGCTCAACCTCAGCACGGAGGTCATTGCGTTCACCCTGAAGCAGCCCAATCGTCTCGCTATCCTGCTTCAATTGGGACTGCAGTTGTTGACGAGCCGCTTCTAAATCAATCGCCAATTGTTCACGCTGAGTGTCAAGTTTAACGATTTGCTGCTGGTAGTCGGTGGAAGACGATTGGAGAGAAAGAGACAGTTCATTTAGCTGCGTCTCGCGCTGTGCAAGTTGCAATGAAAGTCCCTCGAACTCTTGCAGCTTCTTTCCTTCATTTTGCTGGTTGGTTTCGAAATCCGAAATGGTGGCATTGGCAACCTCCAGTTGCTTCTTCAGCTCCAGAACTTCCTGCTCCGCAACCTCGTGTAGCATTTCGACTTCGGTGTCAAAATCCTGCTTTTGCTTACCGGATATCTCCTGCGCTTTGGCCAGTTGCTGCTGGTGTTCGGCTTGTTGAGCTTCCAGTTGTTGTCTCAATTCTATCAGACGGCTATCGTATTTGGCCTCCATCTGACTCCGCACTTTCAATTCATGTTTGAGATTTTCCAAAGCATCATCCTGACACTTACGGAGTCGATGAATACTGGCTTCTTGATTCTCTAAACGCGTCTGCAGGCCATTTGCGGTCGTTTGGAACTTCGAACACGAATCGAGAGCCGAATCGCGTTGCGTAAGTACCTTTTCCAACTGCCCATTGGCGTTGCTAAGCGATAGCGCCATCGCCTCTGATTTTTGCTTGTAGTTTTGCATGTCAGCGATGCCGAGATTCAGCGTGTCAACTTCTTCTTGGAGGGCAGCCGAATTCGCCTTGGCAGCTTCCAACTGCTCCCGCAAACTCTCCTTCTCTGATCGTTCAGCAGCACACTGGCCTTCGGACTTTTTCAGTAGCTCCTTGCTGTGCTTGAGGGCCGTCTCCAAAGAAACATGTTCTTGCTCGAGTCCAGAAGCATTCTTTTTCGCAGTCGCAAGCATACTGGCGTTGGAACGTATTTCCGATTCCAGTTCGGCGATGCGTGATTCGGCTTTATGAAGCTTCTCCAGTTGGCGGTCGCGATCAACGGTGAGCGTACTGACTTCCGTTTGACGCTGTACCAAAGCCGTTTCGGCAACCGATGTTTTCTGGCTCCAACGAGCCTCAATGCCGGAAATCTGCTCCAGCTGAGTTTGCGTTAATGAGTGAACCGAATCTTCGAGCTTGATGGATTTTTCGCGCGTCGCTTGTAGCTCACTGGACAACTCCTCAATTCGACGGGTCCGTTCGGTCAACTGCACATCTAATTGCATGCGCTCCTTTTCCGCTTGGTCGCGGCTGGCTGACCAATCATCGCACAGCTGCTGTAGCACGCCCAATTGACTTCGTTGACGCGTGAACCGCTCGTCGAGCGCGCCGTAGGAAGTTTTAGCAGCCGTCAGTGCCTGCTTCATTTCCGCATTCTGGGCCATCAGTTTTTGCCGAGTAAAGTCGTCGTGGCGAGAATCCCGGTACCACAGGATGTAGCCAACGGCCAATCCGGAAAAAGCCAGAAAAAGAGCAGGTAGATAGGCAAGAAACATGACGACTCCGTTGTCATTGATCAAAACAGGGCACTTTTTCCAGATCCGTCTTGGGGCCCCACGAGCTGCGTAGAAAAACGACGACTCATTCCGTTCTATCGGCTCATCAGCCTCCGCCCCAACAGAAAAACCGTCAAAATCCCTAGGGTTTACCCAAACCTGTCGCCTCGAAAGGTGCAACGAGCCTTGCCGAGTCTACCCATTTGCTCTCGTCATGCTTGCACATCCATCTTTTCAGTCGCCAAACAC